>JAPPJA010000082.1 GCA_028874675.1 Chloroflexota bacterium | reverse complement strand
GGCCCAGCCGGGTCTTGTCGAGCCTGATCAAGAGAATCGACCGGGATGTAGAGGCATTCACCCTGTCCGATCCGTCTTCCATAGAAAAAGCTGTCGCGGTAGTGCAGGACGGAAACCGGGAATAACGGTCGCCCACTCAATTTCTGGTGAGTATGCCAAAGGTTTTTACCAGGGACCCCAGAAGCCTGGCCAGAACGGTTGCACTGCAGGCCGGGTTTGCCAATGACCTGCGGGGAAGGGTTGATGATCAGTCGGCCCTGGAATGGCTGGTAGAGGAGAACCTGGTACGGTCGAAAGACACCGACGGCGTGCTTGCCCTGTCCCGGGACCTGCTGCAGGGGCTTCAGGAAAGGCAGCGGGAACTGGACCAGTTGATTCAGACATATGCGCCGGCATGGCCGGTCCACTTGTTATCGCCCATAGACCGCAATATACTGCGCATTGCGCTTTACGAATTGCTTTACCATCCAGTTACTCCCGCCAAGACTGCGGTCAACGAAGCCGTGGAGCTAGCCAAGGTATTTGGCAGCGAGAGTTCGGCGAGGTTCGTGAACGGTGTGCTGGGCACGGCCATGACGGACCTGTCCAAGGGAGAACTGAACCAGGAAAAACTCGCTTCCGAAGGGAGATGACCGCTTGGCCACCGTTATTGAACGAGTAAGATCGATTGTTGTAGATAAATTAGGTGTTGACGAAGAAGACGTGGCAGAAGCTTCTTCGTTTGTCGACGACCTGAACGCCGACTCGCTGGACCTGGTGGAGCTCATAATGGCATTTGAGGAGGAGTTCTCGACCGACGACAACCAGGTGGAGATTTCCGACGACGATGCCGCCAATATCCAGACTGTAGGAGATGCTGTTACTTACCTGGTAGAGCACGGTGTCTCCGACGAATAGTCAGGCCAGGTCGCCCTTCCCCGGCAACGATTGGATGGCCGATGCCGCCCCTTTTCGGCCGTGAATTCCTCGTACCCCAACCGGCGCCTCGGTGTACGTCTTGCGGGGCGCTGACGTGCCGGATAACGCCTTGAACTCGCCATGAACAGCCTGGAAGAGATAGCCCAGCTGGTTTACCGGTGCACCAACTGCGACCTGCACCTGGGGCGCACCAACGCGGTGCCCGGTGAAGGTTCGCCGAACGCAGAGGTAATGTTCATCGGCGAGGGACCCGGAGTACAGGAAGACCGTCAAGGGCGCCCCTTCGTTGGGCCGGCGGGCCAGTTTCTGGATGAACTCCTTGCCTCAATCGGCATGAACCGGGGGCAGGTTTACATTGCCAACATGGTGAAGTGCCGTCCACCGCAGAACCGGGACCCTCTTCCGGCGGAAATTGGCGCCTGCGGAGCTTATCTCGACAGGCAGATAGAACTGCTTGACCCCAGCCTGATTGTGACCCTGGGCAGGTTTTCCCTGGGGCGTTTCTTTCCCGGAGAGAGCATCAGCCGGGCCAGGGGCAGGGTGCGGGAGAAGGACGGGAGGCGCATCTATCCGATAATGCATCCGGCGGCGGCCCTCTACCGGCGGGAAATGCGGGACTCGATAATGGAAGACTTCCGGCGCATTCCGGAGATCCTGGCGCAGGGCCGGCAGCAGCATCCGGAAGCGGAGATATCGCAGGAAGAACAGATGCCTCCGCCCGAACAGCTTTCACTTTTCTAACCTCCAGATTTCAGGATTTTGTAACCGGTTTGAACCACACTTTACGGATTATTCCCCTCGGCGGCCTGGGCGAAATAGGCAAGAACATGATGGCCCTGGAATGCGGCGACGACATTGTCGTTGTCGATTGCGGGGTGCAGTTTCCCTCCGAGGACATGCTGGGCGTTGACCTGATCATTCCCGATGTGTCCTACCTGGTGGAACGCAGCGACAGGGTTCGGGGCATCCTGATAACCCACGGCCACGAAGACCACATCGGAGCTCTGCCTCACATCCTGCCCCAGCTGGACGTGCCGGTGTACGCCCCGAAGCTGGCCCACGGGTTGATTTCGGTGAAGCTCCACGAGAACCGGGCGACGCGAGGAATGTCGGCGTACCCCATAGAGCCGGACGTGGAATATTCCTTTGGGGACAACTTCAATGCCCGCTGGTTCCGGGTGTGCCACAGCATTCCCGATGCAATGGGAATTGCGTTGACGACGCCGCTGGGCACGGTGATCCACACCGGCGACTTCAAGATTGACCACACGCCGGTGGACGGACACACCATAGACCTGACAACCCTGGCGGGGTACGGCGAGGAAGGGGTGCTGCTGCTCTGCTCCGACTCCACCTATGCGGAGGTGCCCGGATATACGCCTTCGGAGGCGATTCTGGGCGATACACTGGACCGGGCCATTGGCGAGGCGTCGGGACGGGTGATGGTGGCGACTTTCGCGTCCCTGATTTCCCGGGTGCAACAGGTTGCCGATGCCGCCGTACGCCACAACCGGAAGCTGTCGATTGTGGGCCGGAGCATGGCCGATAACGTGGCCATGGCGGCGGAGATGGGGTACCTGAACATACCGGACGGAACGCTGGTGAGCCTGGGAGAGATCCGGAACTATCCGCCGGAGCGGGTGGTGCTCATCACGACGGGCAGCCAGGGGGAACCCACATCGGCGCTGGTGAGGATTGCGAACCAGGACCACCGGGATGTCTCGGTGATGGAAGGGGACACGGTGGTTATTTCGGCCACACCCATTCCGGGGAATGAACTGCTGGTCAGCAGGACGATTGACAACCTGCTGAGGCAGGGCGCCAATGTGCTTTACGACCGGATTTCTACGGTTCACGTTCACGGCCACGCCAGCCAGGAAGAGCTGAAGATGATGCTCAGCCTGACTCGGCCGCGCTATTTTGTTCCGGTGCACGGCGAGTACCGGCACCTGATGGCCCACGCCCGACTGGCCTGGGACATGGGCCTGGCGGAGTCGGGCATATTCGTGCTGGAAGATGGCGACGTGCTGGAGTTGAGCGAGGACGGCGGAAAGGTTGTCGAGAGCGTGTCAGTGGGACCGATCTTGATTGACGGACCCAGCGCGCGGGACCAGAACAGCGAGGTGCTGAGGGAACGCAAGGCCCTGGCCCGGGACGGCGTGGTGGTCGTGGTGGTGTCGGTGGACGGCCTTACCAGGTTGCCAACTTCCCCGACGAAGGTACTGGCCAGCGGATTCATGGAGAGGGAGGAAACCGATGACCTCTTTCCCAGGCTGGCGGACACTGTTGACGACCTGTTGCAGGAAAAACGGGACCTGATGGGCGAGCCGGACCGAATCAAGAACCTGATACGGGAAGCCGCCGGTCGCTTCATACGGACCGAGGCCCGGAGGCGTCCTACCATCGTTCCTGTACTGCTGGAATTCTAGCTACCGAACTCTTCCCCCTGCTTCTACCTTTCCGCAGGCATACCTTCTACGAGTGTGCCTTCAATTAGTCCCCCCTTGCCTGGCCCCGGCGCTAAAGTCCCCGAAATTTACGCCGGTTCCGCTACGGCTTTTCCCTAAGTATCAGATACCATCCATTTGCAATTTTTATTATCGTCATTTATGGGGGGCCCTATGGCGGACATTGCACGGCCCGCGCGGCGGTCAACTGCCTCGTCGGGGAGCGCCAGATTCTGGTCGCGCTTCTTCCTGGCGCTGGATGTAATGATAGTGGTTGCGCTGGCGGCGGCGGCCGGGACCATGTTCTGGCTGTATCCGGATGCGTGGAACCGGGTCTATACGGGCCTCGGATACGGCTGGGTGCCCGCGCTCTTGTGGACGGGGGCTGCCCTGGTGACTTTGCGCTATCGCCCGGCATGGCTGGCGCGATACTGGAACCTGTGGCTGGCGGGGGCAGTCGCGGCAGTTGTGAGCATCGGCGCCTTGTCCTTCTTTGACTCGAGCTACGGTACGTTGGCCTTTGTTGGCCTTGCTGGACGCTGGGGCAGCGCCGCCATGGGCGACTCCATGGTCTGGGGCATGGTCCGACTGGCGCCCCTGGTGGCGGTGGTGCCGCTGTTGATTTCGTCGCGCAGGGCCGGCCGGGGCTACTGGCTGGCGCTGTCCTGTACTGGCAAGGGACTATGGCTGGCGGCGCTCTACACCGCCCTGGGCATAGCGTACGCGGCCAGGGCCTTCGGCAGAGGGCTCGCGTCCCTCTTCCGTGCCGAAAACCGGCCCGGCTGGATTACCGCGATAGTGAAAAGTCCCGTGAGGCTGTTCAGCGCCTTGACCGGACGGTCCGTACAGAGTCGGGCGCCGGTGGCGGCTGAAGTTGCGATGCCGGAACCTGAAATGAAGGAGGAACCGGCCCAGGAGGCCAAGGTCCCGGGTTCCCCGGCCGTGTTTTACAGCGGCTCCAAGTGGAAGCTGCCATCCCTGGACCTGCTGGCGCCGGCGGAGGCGCGCTCCGTTGATGATAAGCCCCTTAAGGAGATGGCGGCGAACATCGAGAGCGCGCTGGCCGACCACGGGGTGCAGGTGGAAGTTGCCGATATCAAGTCGGGACCCCGAATTGTCCGGTTTGGACTGCAGCCGGGTTGGGTGGAGAAGAGAGGAGCGGTCAAAGAGGGAGAGGCTCCCGCGGTGCAGGGGCGGGTGAAAGTGCAGAGCATCCTGGCCAGGGAACGGGACTTGTCCCTGGCAATAAGCTCGCCAAGCCTGCGGTTCGAGCAGGTCCCGGGGGAGGCGCTCCTGGGGCTGGAAATACCGACTCCGTCGCCCAGCAAGGTTACCATGCGGGAGATTATGGACGGGGCCGACTTCCGGAAGATTGCGACCAGGGGAGGTCTGCCCATTGCGCTGGGCGCGGACGCGGGCGGGGACTCGGTGGCGATGGACCTGTCGGCACTGCCCCACATGATGATCGCGGGAGCAACCGGAAGCGGCAAGAGCGTGTGCATCAATTCCATTGTGGCGTCGATGCTGCTTACCAAGCCGCCGGACCAGCTGCGGATGCTGATGGTGGACCCGAAACAGGTGGAACTGACCCCGTTCAACGGGATACCGCACCTGGTGCTACCGGTGATCACGGAGGTTGACGAGGTCAGCCCCATGCTGCGGGGGCTGATCCGGGAAATGACCCGGCGCTACAAGGCAATGGCTGAAATCGGGACGCGAAACATAAGCGGATACAATGCCAAGGCCAGGGAGCCGATGCCCTACCTGGTGCTGATTGTGGACGAGCTGGCGGACCTGATGCTGGTGGGCGGCTTTGAGATTGAGCAGTCGCTGGTGCGGCTGGCCCAGCTGGGGCGGGCGGCCGGCATACACCTCGTGCTGGCGACCCAGCGTCCTTCAGTAAAGGTGGTGACCGGCCTGCTCAAGGCCAACATTCCGACGCGGGTAGCGTTTGCAGTGGCTTCCCAGGTTGACGCCAGGGTCATCCTGGACTCGGTTGGGGCCGAGAAGTTGCTGGGCAAGGGCGATATGTTGCTGCTCAACAACGACGCCCCCAAGCCCCGCCGGGTGCAGGGAACGCTGGTGCTGGACGACGAGATCGAGAAGCTGGTGGAGTTCTGGCTGGACCAGAAGGGCCCGGCATTGCCTCCCATCAATCTCGAGGACGATGATGAGGGGGAACTGGGCGACGGCGTGGACGAGAGCCTGGTGGACCGGGCCCGGGAGCTGGCATTGCGGAATCCTCACATGACAAGCTCACTGCTGGAGCGGCGGCTGAAGATCGGCGGCAATCGCGCCGAGCAGATTATCGAGGTCCTCGAGGACGAAGGATTGCTGATTCCGCGCTAGTAGTTCAACCAGATTGTAATGATGGGTTGGGGCTAAACCGTCGTTCCCG
>JAPPJA010000403.1 GCA_028874675.1 Chloroflexota bacterium | reverse complement strand
GTAGTGCTCCACTGGGACGCCTCGCCTGGCGCGGAATACTACAAAATCTACCACGGCGACTGCTCGACGGAGTACCCCTGCACACTGCTTGGCGAGAGCCGCTCCACCACCGCCGCCGCATTCATCGGCGAGGGTTTATACCTGTACCGCGACCGCGACTGCACCAGGGAGAACCCTTGCCCCGTATCTTCGCCATACAGCGACACCCGTTCCTCCAATGCCGCCGACTTTGACCACAACCTGTACGTGGTCGCCTGCAACGGCTCCGCCTGCTCCGATGACGTCACGCACATCGGGTGCCTCCAACGCGGGGAGGTCTCCAAATTGAGTTGCTCCCGAATTTCCCCGGACGATACCGCCGACCCCGCCCGACGCCTCGGTTCCCCGGATGGCACAACACCACCGGCTCCTACGGGATTTGAGGGAGAGAAAAACATACGCAGCAGTGGATTTATTGATACCGCCCCTGACGACGCAACGGTTGCTTGGGATGAGGTGGATGGGGCAACCTGGTATGAGTTATGGATCGGCTCCGGCCCCTCTTCCGACTTCCGGCTCGGACAAAGGGTGAGGGGCTATGGGTTGTACGGCGTCTGGGACTGGCACGAGTATCTTCTCATCACACTCGATCTGGCCGCGAACCGAGGGTCGTGGGGAGAGTACGCCACTACCAGTTGGAAGGTCCGGGCCTGCACCCTGGCCGGTTGCTCTCCATTCTCGGACACCGTTACGATAGAATAGATTTTTGGCGCCGGTGAAGAGTCGGAGGCGGGCGGGCTACAGAGTTCGGCGCACGTTCAGAGCGAGCAATGCGATTAGGAGGAACCCCGACAATCATGTCCATTCGTCAATCCACAAAGCAGTCGGAACATGATGCCGCAATCTCGGCAGCCAAACAGATCTATGAGAACAAAGGCAAGTATGTGTGGACCAATCCCGGAAGTCAGAAGAACAAGACATGGAATGGCCGATACATTGATGTCATAGCGGCTGAGAGTGCCGAAGCTACGAGGGCTTGGGTGATCGAAGTTGAAACCGATGATTCAGTGTCAGAATCTGAGGCGCGCGACCAGTGGCAGGATTACGATGAAGTGTACCAGGGCCGTTGGTATCTCGTGGTCCCTCGTGATTCGAAAGAGAAGGCCGAACAGTTGATGAAGAAACACGGCATTTCTCATTGTAGAGTAATCACCTGGACTCGGAATCCTAACGGTCTCCACTCATTCTGGGGGTTGCCAGGACTGTAGTTTTCAGGCCAAACAGGTTTCGGAGGAACTGGGGAGGTCATGGAGACATTTGAGAACTGGAGGCCGGAATTGGAGGTTGCGGCGCAGGCCGAGGAACTTCCGGCGCTGGTAGGGACACCGAAGCAGATAGCCTGGGCAATGACTCTCCGTCACCAGGCTCTTGCGGACGCGGAGATGTACCTGGACTACCTCCTTGACAGTGGACAGTTGAAGGGCAGGGTCGGCAAGGATATGGAACTCTTCGAGGCGCAGAAGGAAAGGGTGATCGAACCGCTCAAGGCCCGGATCGAGGCCGCTTGGTGGATCGACCGGCGTCACGAGTCCGGCGCGAGCCTGCTGGAGTCCTTGTGGGATTCGGAGGCACAGGTGTGATGGAGTTCCGGATGTGCGGTGTGGGGCAACCAATCGTTTCCGCCTCACCGTATTTGCCTGTATCCGACCTCCCGAATCCAGAGCGAGACCTCTCGTAGGAAAATGCGAAGGTCGGTTTGCTAGTTTATGAGATGTTTCGGGGAGAGGTCTCCGAAGGTACTACCCTACCTGCTTGAGGTTCATCGGTTGCCGCCAGAGGAGGCTATGGGCGGTGAGGAGGAATAGTAACATGACGGCTGGGCGGGGCTTTTTGAGGGACATCGGAGCGCAGAGCAACGAGTTTGAGCGATTGTTCTTCGAGTGGATAGAGTCCTATAACGGCGAGGGCGACCTGGACATCCTTGAAGCCTTCGGGGAGACGATGCTGGCTCTCGACAGGTTCGTTGATTGCGGATGGGGATGTGACGATGACCACCCAGAAAAGCACCTGGTGGCGACTTGCATCAGCGGTATCAGAGCGATTCTCCTCCTCACTGCTTGCGGAAACCCCAGCGAGGCTAACGCACTCTTTCGGCCCTTGGGGGAGACGGTCAATCTCATGGCTCTTTTGGCGCTCTCCCGCGACGAGCTCCAGGCTTACCGGCTTGGCAACAAGAGGCAGAGGAGGGACCAGTTCGAGGCGGCCAGAGTGAGGGGGGTGCTGAAACGGGTTGGTTTCACAGCTCCCCAAAGCGCGAGGATGTACGGCATGTTGAGTAATTTCTACCTTCATCCGAACGCGCTGGACCACATCTTCTCCTATCGGACTTCGCAGCTATGGGAAGGGTTTGTCATTCCATACTTCCACAGAGACCAGTGCATCAGTATGTTTATAAACCTGGTCTCAGCAGCTTCCACAGCCCTCCTCTTCTGGTCCGGCACCCAAATGGACGATAGCGATATCAGGCTCGCCCATGCCCTTAACGAGAGGACAGACAAGGCAATTCGTAGCTTCACCGCAAATGTGGCCCAGGACCCGACAGCCGAACGTGTACCTATCATCGAAGCCGCTCAGCCAGGACAGTAATGGGCAAACCTTGTTGGCAGAAAGCGGTCTACAAACAAACTAGGAGAGGCCAGTGTTGCACTCGCCTTCTCCCGTAGTCCTGTGCAAAACTCGAACTGAATGAGCAGGCGTTGCGGAAATCGTCGGGTGGTTACGGAATGGTATAATGGCACCATGAGCAATCTACTATTTGATGGGAAAGACCGCGATTGGACTAAACCATCTCATAACGCGGAGACCACCTACGATTTCTACGACCGCTCGGCATTGCCCGAATTCGAACGGTTAAGGCAAATGCTACAGAGGTGGATAGGCCGGCTACCAACAGCACATCAACCGGCATTCGTCAGCCGGATGCGTCATGACGGAAGAGGTTCTGCCACAGAGGAGGTAACCTTCCAAGGCGCGTTTTTCGAGCTTTTCTTGCACGAGTTCTTGTTGGGAACCGGCGGCAAAGTGGAAGTTGGTCCCCTAATTCACGGGCTGACCCCCGACTTCGGCGTGACCGAAGCAAGTCCGGACTGGCCAATCAACTACGTGGTTGAAGCCACTAACGTTGATGTTGTACGCGGGAGCGACTTGGCAACAGATCCGAACGAGCAGTATGCGCTGGACGTCATAAACGAAATCGTGTCCCCTGATTATTTTCTTTGGATACAAACCGAAGGGAACTTGACCTCAACGCCAAAAAAGCGAGACTTGAAGCGGCCGTTTGAGGAACTAATTCGCAATGCAAACTACGACAATGTTTGCAAGCAACAGGAGCTATCAACGTTTCCTGGCGACAGAATGTTAACTCCGTCGGAAACGGTCCAACACGGTGATTGGACACTTACGGGATGGCTGATACCTGTGAAGAATCGCCCTAATAAAGGACGTTTCGTAGGGATAGGCCCAGGTAGAACTGATGTTTTCGATGACATCGGAAAAATCAGAACGGCGCTGTCTGACAAGGCCAAGCGGTATAGGAACGTTGATAACCTAGTAATCGCGTTACGCGGATATCCTTGGCCATTGGACGAGATTGGCGAAGCCCTATTCGGGAGGCTGGTGATTGATGTCCACGTAGCTAGAGACTCATCATACGCTGGACCTGTCCCGCCGCCTCGTGAACGTCAGCAGTTGGATGGCTTCTGGGGTAACAGCAGAGGGCCACAAAACGAGAACGTAATCGGGGTGTTAGTATTCAACGAGCTCTACCCACAGTCCGTTGGCAGGGCTAGTAGCGTATTTTACGCGAACCCGTACGTCCAGAAGTTACTGCCAGCCTGGAGTAAGGCCATCACCCATGCCGAGTACGACTACAACACCGGCAACGTTCGGGTTGTCGAAGGGGTCCCGACTAGCACCTTTGTCCCAGACCATGAAGACATCACTGTCAAATGGAAGCATTAGACTCCTGGTGCTGGGCTTGTCATGGGAGCGGCGCGGGTGGATAATATGAGCACAAATATCTGGTGACGGCGGCACAGCTAGGGGGCGCTTCTTCTACGCCCCGGACACGCCAATAGCGCCGCCATAGCATATGGCTCAACTTCCGTCGTTACTTTGGTAGGGAAACCTCCCACCGGAAAGTTCGCATTACGGTACTCTTAGGGGTACCACACAGTTAACTATTGGCGCAGGAGCGTAGCTCAGTCTGGTCAGAGCGCTGGTCTCCAAAACCAGTGGTCGGGGGTTCGAATCCTCCCGCTCCTGCCAAATTCAGGAACGCGAAAACGTTAGAGGGTCGCCAGGCCCTCTATTCTTTTTGGCACGGTCTCCTATCTCCGGATTGCAGGAGGCGACAGAATGGGCAACCCCCTCTCTCCAAACATGGTCAGGCGCCTCACTTCGGTGTCCGACCCCTCTTTGGCTCCGGACGGATCCCGCGTTGCCTTCACCTATGGCTGGGTGGAGGAAGAGTCCCTGGAAGGCAGGTCACGCATCCGGATGATGCACCTGGACGGCAGGTCGGACAAATCGGCGTCCGACTTTACCCAGGGCACGCGGGACAGTTCACCCAGATTTTCGCCTGATGGGCAGACCGTCGCCTTCCTGCGCCCGGACGAAGCGCAAGTCCGCCAGATATGGCTTATACCCGCCAACGGGGGCGAAGCCAGGCAGTTGACCCGGTCCGCAGGAAACATTGTTGACCTGGGCTGGGCGCCGGACTCTCGCCAGCTAGTGTACTCGGCTGATGTTTCGCCTGAAGAGGACGATTCGACGTCGGATACCGTGCCACTGCCCCGGGTAAGCGTAGCTCGGCGGATCAAGTACCGCTACGATGGCCTGGGCTGGCGCGGCGACGCCCACTTTCACCTTTTTGTAGTTAACGTGGAGGACGGGTCAGGCCGCCAGATCACCGACGGCGACTGGGACGACCTTTTGCCGGCCTGGTCTCCCGATGGAAGCCGGATAGCATTTGTTTCGAGCCGGCAAAAAGACCGGGACATCTCGAGCCGGTCTGAAGCCTATGTGGTTGAGGTGGGCAGCGGCTCCACGCCCGAGCCCCAATGCTGGTCGGGCGACCTGGAGACGGTTGGCGGATTGGCGTGGGCGCCGGACGGCCAAAGGTTGGCGGCTGCAGGGTCGCCGGCCAGCCATGGCCTGGGACTGTGGCAAAGCTGGATCTACGTGCTTCAGCCTGGCATCAACCCTCAATGCCTGACCGATGATACGATTCGTCCTACCCTGGGCATTCCTGCCATCAGCCCCACACCGGAGTCCAGGTGGTACGAGGACGGACGGATACTGTTCCTGGCGGAGTCCCGGGGCGAGTCCTTTCTGGTTGAAACCAGGGAAACCGGGGTGGAAACCAGGAAAATGGCCGGTGGCGGGATGCAGTCGCCGGCCCTTACGCTGGACAGAGCAGGGACGAAGGCCGTCCTGGTTGCCAATTCTCCGTCGTCGCCGGCCGACCTGCAATCGATTGACGTGCGGTCTCAGAAAATGACGCTGCTGACCAGCTATAACCGGGAATTTCTGCAAGCCAGCCCACCCGCTACGCAGGAGAAGTTCAGCATCAGGCGCGAGGGGCTGGAAATAGAGTGCCGCCTTTACTTCCCGCCGGACTTCGATGCGTCCAAAGTGTACCCGCTGGCGCTGGAAGTCCACGGAGGGCCCAACGGCGCTTTCTATGACTCCTTTGTTCCGGTGCAACAGTTGCTGGCCACCAACGGCTAC
>JAPPJA010000191.1:3235-5825 GCA_028874675.1 Chloroflexota bacterium | reverse complement strand
GTATAGGAGTACTAGCCAGATGAGAAGCAAAGTGACTGTAGTCGGAGCCGGAAACGTTGGCGCCACTACTGTTCAGAGGATTCACCAGTTGGGTTATGCCGACACCGTGTTGGTTGACGTTGTTGAGGATTTGCCCCAGGGAAAGGCGCTCGATATGCTGGAGTCGGGGCCCGTTATTGGTTCCGATGCCATGGTTACGGGCAGCAATGACTACGAGGCTACGGCAAACTCCGAGGTGGTGGTGATCACCGCGGGTATCGCCCGCCGCCCGGGAATGAGCAGGGACGACCTCCTCCTCACCAACATGAACATCACGACGGCAGTAACCGAGCAGGTGGTCAAATACTCGCCCAACTGCATCATTCTGGCAGTCACCAACCCCCTTGACGCCATGTGCCAGAACATCCTGGAATCCAGCGGCTTTCCCCGCAATCGCGTTTTCGGCATGGCCGGCGTTCTGGACACCGCCCGTTTCCGCACCTTTATCGCTCAGGAGCTCGACGTTTCCGTTGAGGACGTCCATGCCTACGTGCTCGGTGGCCACGGCGACGACATGGTGCCCCTGGTCCGCTACACAACCGTGGGCGGAATTCCCATCAGCGACTTGATGTCTGCCGACCGAGTGGACGCCCTGGTGGACCGGACCCGCCAGGGTGGCGGTGAAATCGTGGCCCTGCTCAAGGCGGGCAGCGCCTACTACGCTCCCTCCGCCTCCATCACCCAGATGGTCGAAGCTATCCTGCTGGACAAGAAGCGGATTCTCCCCGGGTGCGCTTATCTGGAGGGCGAATTTGGCATCAACGGCCTCTGCGTGGGCGTCCCCGTCAAGGTCGGCGCCGGCGGCATGGAGCAGGTAATCGAAATCAAGCTGACGGACGCTGAACAGAAGGCCCTGGAGTCATCGGCGGCCAGCGTTCAGGAGTTGATTGATGTCATGCGCAACTCCAAGTCAGAGAGCGCCTAAGTCCATTCCAGTCCAAAGGATGCCAGTCCGGCCCGGTTTGAGGCTTCCCCGCCCATCGTAGCGGGGAATAAGCAGAGGGCAGGCCGGAACTTGCTTGATTTGAAACGGCTTCGGATAGAAATTATCCGAAGCCGTTTCGCTTTTATTGGATACGAATGACTTCAGTTATTGTAAAATGGATATACGAGGCCAAATAAATTTACTGGAGATAGTGCAATAGTGGCGGATCGAAGTTCACGGGAAAGGGAACTCCTGGAAAAAGCGGCCCGTTATTTGCCCGGAGGCGGTTCGGGCAACACCAATTTTCCCGATTCGGTAAACTTTCTGGCCCGTGAGGGTAGGGGGAGCCACATCTGGGACGTAAGCGGCAACGAATACGTGGACTGGCTCATGGGGTCGGGGCCCATGGTCCTGGGCCACGCCCATCCTGCGGTGGTGGAGGCAGTGACGGAGGCGGTGGGACAGGGCAGCACCTTCTTCACCACCAACGAGAAGGCCGTTCTCCTGGCAGAAGAACTGGTCAACTCCGTCCCCTGCGCCGACAAGGTAAGATTCACCACCAGCGGCACCGACGCCTGCTTCCAGTGCATGAGGGCCGCCAGGGCATACCGCAAGCGCGACAAAATCCTCAAGTTCGAAGGCGGCTTCCACGGCACCAGCGACTATGCGTTGATGAGTGTCACGCCCTCATCGGCTGAAGAGTTTCCCGTGGCGGTCCCCAACAGCGGCGGAATCCCCAAAGCCATTCAAGACCTGATGCTGGTCGCGCCCTTCAACGACCTTGAAACCACCTCTTCCATAATTGACGCTCATCACGATGAGCTGGCAGCGGTAATCGTGGAACCGGTGCAGCGAATAATCGCCCCCAGGCCTGGTTTCCTGCAGGGCCTGAGAGACCTCACGGCGCGGTACGACATTCCCCTGATTTTCGATGAGGTGGTCACGGGCTACCGGCTGGCCTATGGCGGCGCCCAGGTCCTTTACGGGGTCACTCCCGACCTCACTTCCATGGGAAAGATTATGGGGGGCGGCTACCCCCTGGCCGCGGTAATGGGCCGGGAAGACATAATGTCGGTATATGACCAGGCCATGGTGGACTCCGACGACTACGTCAACCAGATTGGCACCCTTAACGGCAACCCCATAGCCTGCGCGGCAGGGCTCGCCACCCTGGCAGAACTCCGCAAGGAAGGGGCCTACGAGCGGCTCTGGAATACCGGCAGGAAACTGAGGGACGGATTGCTGGAGATTTGTGCGGAGAACGGGTTGTCCGCGCGCAGCGCCGGAGAGCCCCCTATTTTCGACATCTATTTCACGGATTCTCCGGTGAACAACTACCGGGATGGCCTGGCGGCCGACGGCAGCCTGATGGCCCGGCTAAACCAGGGGCTGTTGGAGCGGGGCATTCTCAAGGGCTGGCCCCAGAAATACTATCCGTCCCTGGTCCACACTGACGAGGACGTGGAGCGCACTCTGGACGCGGTAAGGGAAATAGCTCCCACCCTGGCCTGATTGCCGGACCCGCTGGCAAACCGTTAGCGTACCAGAGAACCCCGCCGGGGGGGGGCGGGGCGGCGGGGCCCCCCCGGGGGGGCGCGGCGGCAGGAGGAAAACAAAAACCAACCC
>JAPPJA010000191.1:0-3225 GCA_028874675.1 Chloroflexota bacterium | reverse complement strand
CTTACCATACACCCCCGCGGGGGCAGCCACTTGGGCTGCCCCGGCTCTTTTGCGCCACTCCGGATCTTCTCACACAACCCGGGAGGGTTGAAGGGAACCCCGGCAATCCCCCACTACTCCCACGGTTCGTTGATCAAGACCAGCTCTGCCAGTAGCCCATGCTCACATCCCATTTTCTTTCCCGATTGGCGGGCGTGGGCCGTCAGGAAATCAAAGGTCCTTGCGCCGGACGGCCCCAGGTTGTCCAGATATGCCCGGTGCTGCCGCAGGGAGTCCATGCCCCTCTCCCAGTAGCCAGTAACGTCTATTCCATGCCCTGCCGTGGTCTCATCCACCCCTAGCACTACCACAAAGCGGACATCATTCCAGGGTGCCCACCCTTCGGCCACCAACTCAGGAAAAATCCAGCGGTTGCCCGCGTCCCGGGCAGCATCCAGTACCGCCAGGCCCACGCTGCGGTGGTCGGCCATGTTCAGGTGTCCCGAGGAGAACTGCAAATGGTAGCTAAGAGTTACCAGGATGTCGGGACGGTATTGCCGAATAGCGCGGCTCAGATCCTTCCGCAAGGGCAGGCCATACTCGATAGTCCCGTCCCGGTAATTCAGGAATTCAACCTCGTTTACCCCCACAACTGCGGCGGCGTTGATTTCCTCCACGGCGCGCAGGGGGCCCACTTCCGAGGGCTCCATGCTGTCAATTCCCGCCTCGCCGCTGGACACCATCACGTAAGCCACCTCCTTGCCCTGAGACGTCCACTTGGCTACGGCGCTGGCGCCGCCATATTCGAGATCGTCCGGGTGGGCCACTATGGCCAGCGCCCGCTTCCAGTTTTCCGGAACGTGGGGTATGGCATCTTCCTTGTCTTTCACAGTTCACCTCTTCCCGTCGCCTAATAGCTGTTGGAAAGCGTCCCAACAAAAAGACGACGCCAACGTGGCGCCGTCCCTTGCTTGCCTTAAGGCCCCGCCTCCCCCTGATCCGTTTTCGCTAAATGATTACCGGCGGGCTCCCAGCTTTACGGTAAGGGGCTGGGTGTTCATGATGTGCTTCTGCAACCCCAGGTCCTTGGGGTCAATCCCCATGGCCAGTCCAATGGCTTGCGGCATGTCAAGTATGGGAAGGTCCACCTTGCGCTTCAACTGGGCTGCCGCCTTGGGCTGGTAACCGTCCAGGTTGAGGTGGCACAGGGGACAGGGCGTCACCATGGCGTCGGCGCCCAGGTCCTTGGCCTCTGAAGTGTGCTTGCCCACCATGGCCATCGAGTTCTTCTCATTGATGGTGAGGATGGGAAAACCGCAGCAGCGGGTCTTTCCCTCGAAGTCAACCACCGTCGCTCCCAGGGTCTCAATGAGCGTTTCGAGGGACGTCTGGCGCTCCGGGTGCTCTTCTATATCCAGGGCCTCGGTGGGACGGACAATGTAGCAACCATAGAATGGCGCCATCCGGATACCCGCCAGCGGGCGGGTAACCAGTTCGGTTACCTTGTCCAGGCCAATGTCTTCAATCAGAATCCATAGCAGGTGCTTGGGCTGGGCCGTGCCCTGGTATTCCAGCCCTTCATCCGCCAGGTGGTGGTTGATTTCAGCCAGGTATTCCGGGTCCCTGGTCATCCGCTTGTTGGCCTGGCTCATAACGCCCTGGCACGTGCTGCATATGGTCAGAATGGGCAGTCCCATCTGCTCGGCCTTGGCAAAATTCCGGGCGTTAAGCGTATCTGCGAAAAGCAGGTTCTTTTCCTGCATAACTCCGGCGCCGGTGCATGTCCACCCTGGTATCTCTTCAAGCTCGATACCGATGCGTTCGCAAATCAGCTTTGCTGCTGGGTAAAGTTCCGGCGCAGCTCCCTGGGAGACGCAGCCGGGAAAGAAGGCGTACTTCACGGTGTGGTTCCTCCTGGTATGGCGTGCCTGGCACACGGCGCGCCAACAAAAAGTCGTTCCTTAAAGGTTTTCTAGCCGAAGGGCGAGTTCCTGCCAATCTGCGGGCCGGCCAGTTCAGGGTCCAGCTTGCGGAACAGGCGGCGCACGTTTTCCACGTTTTCCACATTCTTGTGGCGGATTGGCGGCATCTTTCCGTGAGTGAGCGCGCGCCAGCCCACCGGGGCGTAGCTGAGCATGGCTCCGACGTTCGTTACTCCGCCCACCGACTTGATGGGCAGCCGGAGTTCGTCCAGCCGGCCGCTGTGTCCCACCGACTCGGTGAAAGCATTGGTATGGCGAGCGCCGTTGTTGTTGGTGAATCCGGCTTCAACCGCCTGCTCACGCAGCGCCATAATGCGGTCCATGGGGGCCACTCCCTTGGGACAGGCCTGTACGCACTCGTTGCAGCGCGTGCAATCCCACATGCCCGTGGCCTCGCTGAGGTTGCGCAGCCGTTCGCGGGAAACACCCTCCCGGTTGCCATCCCTTGGGTCGGCCGTAAAGCGGTAGGCCTTGGCCAGGGCGGCCGGACCCAGGAAGGTGGGGTCAACCTCCAGCACCGTACAGTCCGAAACGCACGCGCCGCACATAATGCAGGCAGTAACGCCCGACAGGTGCAGCATAGACTCGTTGGAGGCTATGTATTCGCCTTCCGGCTCCGCCCCCGCCGGCTGCAGGTAAGGTTCGACGGCGCGGATCTTGTCCCAGAACAGCTCAAAGTCCACCGCCAGGTCCTTGATAACCCGCATCACCCCGGCAGGTTCCACGGTGATGGCGTTGTTTTCGTCAACTACCAGCGCCAGGGCCGTCTTGCAGGCCAGGCCGGCGTGGCCGTTGATCCGCATGGCGCAGGAACCGCATATGGCGCTTCGGCACGAACAGCGAAGCGTAAGTGTCCCGTCCATTTCCTCCCGGATCTTGATCAGCGCGTCCAGAACCGTCGCGTTGTCCGGCACGGAAACAGCGAACTCCTCCCAATAGCTGCCGGGCTGTTCCGCTTCCGGGTCGTAGCGTCGTATTTTGATGGTAACGTCCATTGGCTAATACTTCCTCTCCTCGGGCTGCCACTTGGTAATGGTGACGGGCAGGTAAGACAGTTCAGGTCCCACCTCGCCCTTTCTGGCAACAATGTGCTTCAGCCAGTTTTCGTCGTCCCGCTCCGGGAAGTCGGTTCGGGCGTTGGCCCCGCGGCTCTCCCGGCGTTCCAGGGCGCTGTAGGCGATGGTATCGGCCACGTCCAGCATATACCCCAGTTCCAGGGCGAAAATCAGGTCGGTGTTGAATATCCGGTTCTTGTTCTCTACAG
>JAPPJA010000012.1 GCA_028874675.1 Chloroflexota bacterium | reverse complement strand
ATACAAGTCTCCCAGCGCAATCCCGTAACGTTGCAGGGCGTCCTTTTCCAGGTGTTCGAAATTTCGGCGATAGCCGGCCGTATCCAGGTTGGGGAAGTGTTCCAGTACCAGGCGGGAACCCCGGGCCGAGAGAATGTCCGGCAACCGCTCCAGGACACTGGGACCGGCCAGAAGTTCCTGGCGCAGCTTGTAATAGGCGGAACTCTGGGCGTCAATCAGGGAGGCAAAGTCGCCGGCAACGTTTCTGCGCTGGGCCGCCTCCTGCTCGGCGCTCTCCTGCCGCCTTACGATGTAACTCTCAACAGCCGGGCCTTCCCAACAGGCGCGGCCGCCGGCATCTTCATATTGACAGTTCCCGAGGGCCGGGCGGCGCTGGCCCAGGGAGAGGAGAGCAGGATCTTCCCAGGAAAGTACTGAGCGGGTTGAACCAAACAGACCCTGGCGTCCGCTGCGCCCCCGGAGCTGCAGCGCAACCCTGGGAAAACGGTTGAACTCGGCGCTTATGACGTGGAGACCCAGCCCAAATTCCCAC
Source organism: Chloroflexota bacterium (assembly GCA_028874675.1). Lineage (GTDB taxonomy): Bacteria > Chloroflexota > Dehalococcoidia > Lucifugimonadales > UBA3495 > Bin22. Next base: position 5,327 of record JAPPJA010000012.1, on the reverse strand, counting down.
TGGAACAAGCCGGGGACCAAATTGCAGGCTTGCCGGCTGGGTGGGTCGGTTACCAGGAGGGCTTCCGCCCCGGGTGCACGGACTCTAGAGACTGAAACAAGAGGCGAATCTGCCAGCGCCGACTCAAGAAGGTCGGCCTCCGCCCTGGAGCCACACTTTATTTCCAGGGGCAACCGCTGCTCGGTGGCCGCTCCCAGAACGAAGGCAGCCCATCGGGCAAGTATGACCTCGTTCACGTTCGAGTCCAGGACGATGTCGGTTCCCCGGCCAGCCATATTGGTGGCCACGGTGACCGCAGCCGGGGCGCCGGCAGTGCGCACGATGTCAGCTTCCTGGTGGGACTGGACCGCGTTGAGGACGCTATGGTCTATTCCGGCGTCGCGGAGGGCCCGGCTTATTTCGAGGGAGTAGCCGACCGAACCGGTCCCCACCAATACCGGGCGGCCCATGCGGCGGCACCAGGATACTTCCTCCACTATTGCCTCGATTTTCAGCTTTTCTGAAGCAAATATCCTGGAAGGCAAGTCCACACGCTGGGACCGTTGAGTGGGTTGAACTACGGTGGTGTCCAGGGAGTGGCGGCGTCTGAACTCATCGGCGGCCGCGGTGGCCGTGCCGGTAATGCCAGCGAGAAACTGGTAGCGGCCGGCAAAGTCCTGGACCGAGATCTGGGCCACGGTCTCACCCTCGGGATGGACGGTTACGCCTTCGCGGGCTTCCACCGCCTGCTGCAGACCGAACCGGTAAGTGTTATCGGGCCTGGTGCGCCCGGTGTTCCGGTCGAGCAGTATGACAGCGTCATCGGCAACGATGTAATCGACGTCCCTTTTGAGGAGCAGGTTGGCCCGGAGGGACTGGTAAACCTGGCTGGCCAGGGCAAGCTGCCGGGCCGCTCTCCTCGTCAGCCGGTCGGATTCCCCGGCTATTTTGCCATCGTGGTTGGAAGCGGGACAGAATTCGCCCAGGCGCCTGAAAAGGAATTCCACGCCCCCCTCAGTGAGGGTAACGAATCGCCCGTCGAGGTCAACGACATAGAGCAGATTCGCGATGAGGGCCATGTCGGGACTGTCCCCGCCGTCGGGGTAGAGTTCCCCAAGGCCCCGGCGGAAGGAACCGGGGCAGTTGCGGGCAAGACGCTGCAGGTCCTTGCTGTGGGGGTTGGCAAGCAACCCCAGGCAAAGCAACCGGCCGTACGCTCTGTCGTCGGGGGCCAGGCCCTTGAGCTGTTGCAGATATTGACCGGCGATTCTGTGCTGCTCCTTGACAAGTTCGCCGATCGCCTTTTGAACGCGGGACCAGGGCCGGTACTGGGGCAGCGGTGGGCCGGAAACAATGAGGGGAGTGTCCGCTTCATCCACCAGCGCCTGGTCCGCTTCGTCCACTATGGCCACCCCCAGGGGAGTCTGCACCACGTCTTCGACCCTGGTAGCCAGGCAGTCGCGAAGAAAATCGAAACCCAGTTCCCTCAGGGTGCCGTAAACAATGTTGCACTGGTAGGCGGCCTTGCGCTCCGCGCCATCCAGGGCTTCCAGAATGGCGCCGGCGGAGAATCCCAGGGACCTGTACACCGGGGCCAGCAGCCGGCAGTCCCGGTCGGCGAGATAATCATTGGCCGTTATTATGTGAACCTGTTGTCCGCCAAGCGCGTGGGCTATGGCGGCGAAAGCAATGGCAACGGTTTTTCCCTCGCCGGCCTGCATTTCTACAACCCGGTTGTCCAGCAAGTACATTCCCGCCAGCATCTGCTCGTCGGTGGGCTGAAAGCGCAGGGAACCGGAGGTGTCCACCGAAGCCAACGCCCGGTAGAGGCCGGCGGGAAACATCAGGTCAATACCGTAACGACCATTCCCTGCCGTGCCTGCCCGCATCATCGCTTCGGCGACGGTCTTTTCATTTGGCGAAAGCTCATTGAGGCTCCGACGTCCCTGCGAGGCCTCGAAACAGGCCTCAAAAGCGGGAGGGCGGGCCGCATCACTGATTAAACGCTGGAAGCCCACCCGCCGACGAATACTCTCATCGACAATGGCGAAGGCGACTGCAAGGCGATTGACATGGTCAGAGGGGTCTGGAGTTTCAGAAAGGGCGGCCCGAAGGTCGTTCATTTGTCGGCGAAGGTCCGAGTCGGACCAGTCTTCCAGGGCCATATCCAGGTGAACCTGGCGAACTTTCTTCACCAATTCCTGCGGCGATTGACCCCGTAGGTGTGACAGCAATTTGGCAACCGGATGAACGACACCTCCCAGCCACTGCCGCAGCAGGGTCCCAGGCGTATGGGAGCCTGGTCTTGCGGGGACGTAGAGTGGCTTAGTGTCGCTGGCAATCATGGGCTGAATTCAGCGACGCCGGTGTCGATTCAGGCCATTTCCATGACAACCAGGCCGGCGTCGTGACCGGGAATGTCCCAACCATTATACCTGAGCAGCAAATGTTCCCTGGCGTCCAATATCCGGGATGCAGTTTCCGGGTGGGACTTGCAAAAGGCCTCACCTGGCTCGCCGTCCAGGGTCCACCGGGGATTTGCCTGGCACCGGTAACCTGCCCTGGCGGCGATGGCCTGGTATTCGTCGGCCAGCCGCTGGTATTCGGCCTGGGTCCGATAGGGCAGGGGAGTGACGTAGTAGTCGCTGGAAAGAAACAGGCCCAGTTCATTCTCGAAAACCTGGACCATATCGGTATCGGTTATCCAGCTTTCCATGGCGAAGAAAAGGTTCTGCGGAATGTCCTGGGGGACCCGGTGGTAGAAGTACTCTTCCTCCGCTTCCACCATCCTGACGGGGACGGATGGCTTGCGCTCATACCCCAGGAGCCTCTCCGCCTCGGATCCCTTCAGGAAAAGGAACGGGATGTTGCCGTTGGTGGCGTCCACGAGAAGGGGTAGCCCGTCGATCTGGTAAATCAGGGCCGAGTGCTGCCAGTAACGCATGTGACGCCGGGCAAACCTGAAATCGCCGGTCCGAAGCATCTCCCTCAACCTTTCGACGGGGACCGGGTCACGGGCGCCGTCGCCGCCAATCACGTACTCTGACTGGATTCCGTAGTGGTCGGTGAGGAATTTGAGGGCCTGGACTTTCTCGGTACAGATGCCGCCGGCGCCGGCAGCTATGTTCCTGACGGTTTCGTCGCCGGTCTTGAACAGCAGTTTCCGGCCGGTAAAGCGGGAGTAATTTTCGAATTCGCTGTCCCATATTTTCCTGGCAAGCGTCTCCACCAGGGCCAAAATGCTCTCCTGGCTCTCGAGTTGAAGGATTTGCCCAGCCTCCCCGGGACCAAAGACCTTCTCCAGCGAATCAAGCACGAACTCTTCAAAGAATCCGGGAGCATTGTTCCACCGACGGCGATGAAACCCGGCCCAGTTCCTGTCGTTACCGGCATCGGTGCGGTCAATTACAATCTCAGTCAGCTTGGCGCTTGACCCGTCAACTGCTATCTCGGAATACCCCGGAATTTCACCCACTTCAATGCGGGCATCATCCTGCCGGAAAGAGACTCCCGAGTAGGGCTCAGTTAATCTACCCAGGTCATCGCAAGCGTAAACCAGGTCCTGCAGCGACTGAAGAGTGACGAGGGATTCCTGGGCTATTGCTTCCCTGGCCAGCAGGTCGGGCCCGTCAAGACATTTCAGGTACCGGAAAATCAGATGGCTGAGTGGCAGGGACGCGTCCTCTGCAGAGAGCCGCAGGGCAACCGAACGCTGGGAAAATGCGTCGGAAAGCCTGAGGATATGGGGCAAGTCACTCATGCCGGCTCCCGGAGGGTGGAGAAGAAAATGCGGCGCGACCTGAAGGGCTTCTGAGGGAGACTCCAGGCTTGAAGTAATCCCGCATTGGCGCTGCCCACAGATTCAATGCTGCCCGCAACGGCGAGCGGACCAGGGCAAAACCCATTGCCACGCCGGATTGCCGGCGCGGAGGTCCTGCCAGGCGAGTAACGGAAAAAAGGGGACTGCTGGTAACTGGTGGTCGGGGTGAGAGGATTCGAACCTCCGACCTCTTCGTCCCGAACGAAGCGCGCTAGCCACTGCGCTACACCCCGATTATTGAATCCCGGGCCCGGGAGCAGTCCCAGTGAAGACTGGCGACGTTTCCCATTGAAATGGTTGCCGAAGAAAAGGCGAAACCCATTATACAACAATCGGGTCAGATACAGCGCGGTGATTCCGCATGCCAGCAGGGCAATCGCGCCTTTACTGCCTGTCACTCTGAGCCCTTCGGCCTGGCTCAGGGAGACATGGCTCTTGACTGCCGAATTTGTACCGCCTCTTTCCCAAATCTATATCACGGTTGTCCCGCGCAAGCCGGCAACCATTGGCCAAGCTACCGCAAAACACCTTAACCACCCGCCCCGGCGAGCATTTCGTCGGCCAGCTCGGACAGCTTGGCCTTGTTCAGCACCCCGTCCCACTTGCGGTGCAGCGTACCGTCAGCATTGATGAAGACCGTGGTGGGAAGGCCCAACACCCGGTGGGCCTCCACCACCCCGCCATCATCGGTGAAACCCGCCGGGTAGGATACGCCCAGTTCGGCCAGGAGCTTTCGGGCGTCTTCCTTGGAACCAAGGCCAAGAAACTGGCCCATATCCACGCCGACCAACACTACCCTGCCCTCGTATTCGTCTCCAAATTCCTGGAACTCAGGCATTTCGGCACGGCACGGTGGGCACAGGCCGGCCCAATAATTCAAAACGACCGGCCGCCCCTCCAGGTCAGACAAGGACAGTGCATCAGTTCCCAGCGCATCCTCACCCTGGTAGAGACTGATTTCGAAGTCGGCCACCTTTTCCGATGTTTCTTCCGAAGGGCCCGGTTCCAGGTCGGAAAGGGGTCTGGAACAGGCTGCCCCCCCGACCAGGAGCAAAAGACCAGCCAGCGCAATGAGCATTACAACCCGTTGCAATTGGAGAGTACCGGGCACGATAGCGATGGCATTCCTGAACGAGCGAAATGGCCGGCGGTATTGCCGGTTAATACGCGCCATTGAAAATCCCCTGTGAGTTCCTGTCTGACAAATATTACGCTGCGGCGTGGCCGGCGGTTCTGGAGGGGAAAGCGAACAAGCTGCCTTCCAGCTTACCGACCGACTACTGGGGGACCAGTGCGCTAAGCCGGTCCCGGAAGACCATCAGCCGCTCGAGGGTCTGGGTAAGTCGCCTGAGCCACTGATCGCCCAGAGTGCGATTGGACAGCCTGATCTGGCGGTTGCCAACGCTGGCCGACGACCCCAGGGCCCGCTGCAAGGGCACCCGCGCGCTGCCTACATCCTGGGTGAGGCCAAGGGTGATTCCCCCACTTGACTGCAACACCGACTCCACCCCCGCCGACATAGCGAGGA
>JAPPJA010000193.1:3179-5859 GCA_028874675.1 Chloroflexota bacterium | reverse complement strand
ATCTGGTGCAGTGGCAGCGGGGCAGGAAGGTTGTAATCTGGCCGCCCGAACAGGCGCAAGGCAAGCTGAAGTTGTATCACCGGTCGCCAGGAGAATGAGCGCTATGCGATTAAAGGACAAAGTGGCCCTGATTACCGGCGCAGGCAGGGGGATCGGACAGGCCATAGCCCTGGCGTACGCCAGCGAAGGGGCAAGGCTCGCACTGGCGGCCAGGAGCCTGGACCAGCTGGAGGAGACGGCTGGGCGAGCCACAGCGCTGGGAGCGCAAGCGAGCATCATCCGTGTTGATGTGACCAGCCAGGACGAAGTAGAAGCCATGGCGGCTGAGACTCTGCGGCGCTTCGGGCGGATTGATGTCCTGGTGAACAATGCCGGTATTGTGGGCCCCATCGGCGCCCTGGAGGACAACGACGTGGAGTCCTGGGTCCGGACAATACAGGTAAACCTGGTGGGTACTTACCTGTGCTGCCGTTCGGTAATTCCCATTATGGCCGATGGCGGAGGAGGCCGGATCATTAACCTTTCGGGGTCGGGGTCCACCTCTGCTCCCCACTACCTGTCAGCCTACGGTTCCTCGAAGGCGGCCATTATCCGGTTGACGGAGATCCTGTCTCTGGAGCTGGCGGACAAGAACATACAGGTCAATGCCCTGGGGCCCGGTTCGATTCACACCGGGATGTGGGAAGAGATTACCGACGGGACCCAGGCGGCCGGTGAAGTTGACCTGTATGAGTTCGGGCTGCAGGTCACCGGCGGCGGCGGGGCATCCATCGAGCGGGCGGCCGAGCTGGCGGTCTGGCTGGCCAGCGACGCCGCGGACGGCCTGAGTGGCCGCCTGATTCACGCGGTGGCCGATGACTTTCCCAGCTTGACGCCATTGATATCGGAGATTATGGCCTCGGACCTTTACACCTTGAGAAGGGACGAGCCATAGCGGCCGCTTCAAGACAATCCTGCCGGCTGGAGGGCATGCTCCGGACTCTTAGACTTCTATAACCATTACTTTGCCTGGATGCGATTTACCAGCCCGAAGCGGAAACGTTTCACTTCAGGCGGCTTCACACAGGCAGAGTGGTCGAAATGTATTAAGGGCGGGTATCTCCAACCCGCCCCTTCCAGCATAGACCACCTGAATTGCAACCCTGCCGCCTGAAGCCTCAGGCTACTGCCGCCACTTCTACCGAATTTATGGGCGGCAGGTTCTCCACCAACAGTTCCCAATTGTCGCCTTCGTCGCGGCTGTAGAAGATCTGGCCGTTTACCGTGCCCACGTATATTCCCAGCGGGTCCAGCATGTCGGTAGCCATTCCCTCCCGGAGGACGTGCAGGTAGGCGTGTTCCTGGGGAAGCCCGTTAGTCAGCGGTTCCCAGTCCTGTCCTCCCGTTCGACTGCGGAAAACCCGGAACCTGGCCCCTGAGGCGTAGCGAATGCCGCCACCGACATCGGAGCCCAAAACCTCATCCTCCGGCAGGACAAACAGGGTTTGAGGGTCGGTGTGGTGGAGGCCCAGCACGAACCCGAAACGAGAGGGCAGCCCCTCGGTGATGTCGGTCCAGGCGTCGCCATAGTCATCGGAACGGAACACGCCGCAGTGGTTCTGTTGGTAAAGGAGTCCGGGAGTCGTGGGATGGGAGAGCAGCTTATGGGGGCACTGTCCCCACTCCGGCAAAGGGTCCGCGGGGTTGAAGTCGGCGCGGACCCCCCTGTTGGTCGGCTTCCAGGTCTCCCCGCCGTCATCGGTGCGAAAGACACCGGCAGCCGATATGCCCACCCACATGCGGTCAGCCAGTTGAGGGTCCAGGGCGATGCTGTGGAGGCAAAGGCCGCCGAACCCTGGCATCCATTCGGGCCGGGTGGGGTGCTTGCCCAGACCCTCCTGTTCGTGCCAGGTTGCCCCGCCGTCGGTGGACTTGAACAGGGCCGCCGGCTGGACGCCAGCGTACAGCGTGCCAGGTTCGGAGCGCCTGCCGGGCTCGATGTGCCAGATGTTACTGACCGTGGGGCCGTCGTGCTCGGCGTACTCGGCCTTGTCGCGAAAGCGAGGTTGTTCCGTGGACTGTTCCCAGGTCTTGCCGAAGTCGTCGCTGTATTCAACCTGGGGGCCGAACCACATGCTGTTGCTGGCGGCAAGAATCCTGCCGCCAGCGCGGGGATCAGAGATCAGGTGATATGTATCGGTCCCGGGGTTGTAAGGGCCGTTAACCTGCCAGCGCCGGCGGAAAAGGTCGCCGGTGAGGATAAATGCACCTTTGCGGGTGCCCACCAGCACCAGCAGGCTGCCCGAACTCGGAAGGGCTGACTCGGTCATCCTTGTTTCTCCTCAGGTTGGGACGCGAATAAGGGGGCCATCCCATCGCTTATGGGGTGAGAATCACCTTGCCGTGGGTGCCCCGGCTTGACAGGTGCTGGTGAGCCTGGGCCACGTCTGCCATGGGCAGGACCCGGTCCACCACCAGCCGGAGCTTGCCGTCGGCCAGCATGGGAAAGATCTCGGCCATGGCCGCGGGATGGTCCAGCCGTCCTGCCGGAGAGCGTCCCATGCTGAAGCCAATGACGGTACGATTGGCGGCGAAGATGTCGCCGCTGGCCAGGCTGGCCGGCGTGCCCGAGGCGTTGCCGTAGGAGATGAGCTTTCCGTAGGAGGCCACGCAACGGACGCTCTTCTCCAGGACCTGGCCG
>JAPPJA010000193.1:0-3169 GCA_028874675.1 Chloroflexota bacterium | reverse complement strand
TTCCAGCACCAGTTCGACGCCGTTGCCGCCGGTCATCTGGCGGACCTCTTCCTCAAAGTCCTGGGCCACGTAGTTGATGGTTTCGTCAGCGCCCAGGGATCGGGCAAGGTCGAGCTTTTCCGTTGACGAAGCAGTTGTGATGACCCGGGCGCCGAAAGCCTTGGCCAGCTGGATTGCAACGGTGCCCACGCCGGAGGCGCCTGCCTGGATCAAAACGGTGTCGCCTGGCTGGACCTGTCCACGGGTCTTGAGCAGGTGGTAGGCGGTGAGAAAGACGATTGGCATTCCGCCGGCGTGGACCGGGTCCACCGTTTCCGGGTAGGGGAAAACGTAGGCGGCGTTGACGGAGACGTACTCGGCGTTGCCCTGGGGGCCCATGCCCATCACCCGCTGACCCACGGTCAGTCCCGTTACGCCCTCTCCAACTTCCGTAATGGTGCCCGCGGCCTCCAGTCCCAGGGTGGACGGCAGGTCGGGACCGGGGTAGTTGCCCTGGCGGCGCATGATGTCCGCGTAGTTAACGCCCGAGGAATCGACCTTGATGATCACCTGGCCGGGACGGATTGAGGGCTCGGGTACATCTGCCCACTGGAGTACGTCCAGGCCGCCAAACTCTTCAATACGCACTGCCTTCATGGTTGCTCCTGTGATATGAGGATGGGCTGGTCAATCGCGATAGACCGGGGGCCGGCCCGGGAACCAGGAAAAACCAGCCAGTTTCCTGCCGGCGTGGCCCATAGGCCATTGGCATTTCAGGCCTGTGGGCGCAACTGGGGAGCAGCAAGGACGTCGGGATTGATCACCCGGACGGGTTCACCCGCTGCGTAGGCTCGAATGTCTTCGATGGCGCCGGCGTAGAAGGCACGGTAGCCTTCTTCAGTGACGTAGCCCAGGTGGGGAGCGATGATCGTGTTGTCCAGGCGAAGGAAGGGGTGGTCGGCTGGCAGCGGTTCCACGTCAAAGGTGTCCAGGGCCGCCCCGGCGATGGCTTTCCGCTCCAGGGCGTCCACCAGCGCAGCTTCGTTTATGATTGGCCCCCGCGAAATGTTGACCAGGTAGGATGTGGGCTTCATCAGCGCGATTTCCCGTGCCCCGACCAGGTCTCGCGTCCGGTCGCTGAGGCGCAGGTGGACCGAGGCAATGTCGGAGTCGCGGAAGAGCGTGTCCTTGTCCACCAGGGTGGCCTGGCATTCGGCGGCGCGCTGGGCGGTAAGGTTCTGGCTCCAGGCGATGACATTCATCTGGAAGGCGTTGCCCACCCGGGCCATCAACCCGCCGATGTGGCCCAGTCCGATAAGGCCCAGGGTCTTGTCCTTCAGGCCTACGCCGATGGTGGTCTGCCACCGTCCCTCCCGGGTCAGGCGGTCCTCCTGGGGAATCTTGCGCAGGATTCCGATAATCAGGCCCCAGGTCAATTCAGTGGGTCCCTCGCCGGCGCCTCCGGTCCCGCAGACCACTATGCCCAATTCCGTGGCGGCATCCACGTCAAAGGAGGCATTGCGTCCGCCGGTGGTTATCAGGAGTTTCAGGTCGGGCAGCTGGCTCAGAACTGAACGGGGGAAGGGAGTGCGTTCCCTCATGCCGATTACGGCGTTAAAGCTCTGAAGCCGTTCCACCAGGCGGTCCTCGTTCGCCAGGTGGTCCTGAAACACTTCAATCTCTGCGCTCGAGGGGAGGGCTGACCAGTCGGCCATTTCCCGAGCTACGTTCTGGTAGTCATCCAGTACGGCTATTTTCAACGGAGTTACTCCTGAATTATTACTTGAAGTGGGGGGCCACGTCCTTGGCCAGGATTTCCATGCTGTGCATTACCCGGTCGGGGGGAATAAGGCCGCCGGGATTGAGTTCGGCGATTACGCTGTTGAGTCCCAGGTCCTCTTCCAGCCGGGAAAGGCGGTTGATCAGGCCTTCGGCCGAGCCAAAGGCGACCTTGGTTTCCAGCATTTCTTCGAAAGTCATACTGGCCAGGCGGTCGCCGCGTCCCTGTCGCAGTTCGGTAGCTTCGGTTCCTGCCTGTCCGGCGGAATCGCGATAGAGGGAGCTCATGCGGCTGAAGTAGGCATGGATGCTCTCCGAGGGCTCTTCAAAGGCAGCCTGTTCCGAGTCGCCGGCGTATATGGGAATTCTCAAGGACACATCGCCATCGCCGGGGTGGCCTGCCTCGTGCCAGGCGTCCCGGTACTTCGAGAGATTTACCCGCAGGTCATTGACGTCCATGCCCCGGAGCCCTACGAAGATGGGCATTCCCTGCTGCCCCATCCGGGGGAAGGTCTCCTCCGTGGTGGCCGCCACCCGCAGGGGCGGATGGGGAAGAGTATAGGGAGTGGGAGATATGTGGGCGCTTTCAATGTGGAAGTACTCGCCGCTGTAGGAGAAGGCTTCGCCCTTCCAGGCTTCCAGGATTACTTCCAAAGCCTCTTCGAAGCGGCCCCGACTCTCCTCGTAGGGAATGCCGTAAACATCGTAAGCCCTGGGGAAGGCGCTGCGTCCGATGCCGAAATCGAACCTGCCTTCGGCTATCTGGTCCACGGTGGCCATTTCCTCGGCGATGCGTAGGGGATTTCCCAGGGGGAGCACCGACACCGCAGTACCGACTCTCAGCCGGTCGGTGCGTGTGGCGATGGAACTTGCGATGACTGCCGGCGATGAAAGGACCGTGCGGGTGGGAGCGAAATTGACCTCGGAAAGCCAGGCCTCGTCGATGCCCCAGGCCTCGGCTGCGTCCACCAGAGCGAACCCCTCCCGGAAGGCTTCAGACTGGCTCCCGCCTTCACGGCGTTCAAACTGCATGAATATGCCAAAGTCCATTTTTCCTCCTGCCGGCGCGAACCGCCATTGATGTTTTCGCCCAGGGCGCGGACTTCTCCCTGCTTCTCGACCGAGGAGGAGTTACTGGGATAGCAGGTTGCGCTTCGATAGTGGGCTAAAGTTAAGCACACGGTACGGTAGGGGTCAAGAAAGATGAGAATTCAGGCTGGGCAGTCGCAACAGTCAATTGTCACGCGGAAGTGATGATGGGAGTCTCTGTCCTGTTATCCGACTTCTCTTAATCTCACTTCTAATTTGAGCCTTTCTCGTCGCTTGCCAGAGCGGCTGCAATCGTGAAACTGCATTCCTTTGCCCCGAGGGGTTCCGGGCAAGAAAAGGGGCCATCCCACCAGCAGTGGGA
>JAPPJA010000580.1 GCA_028874675.1 Chloroflexota bacterium | reverse complement strand
GGCCCATGGTTGGCGACCAACTGAACATGGGGACATAGCCGGCCCGCGCCAGGGCCTGGCCGAAGTTCACCACGTCGGCGTCATCCCGTCCCGCCGCGTTGGCCCCCAGGAACACCAGCAGCGCCGCCCGCCGCTTCCCGTCCGGGATGTAATAGACGTCGGCCTCGCCGAGCCCGTCGGGACGTTCGTAGGTGATTTCTTCCCGCACCGGCGCCTGGGTAAACCAGACCTGGGGTTTGACGGGGACGTTCAGCACCTGGGTGACGAACAGGGCCGTATGGAAGCCGGTGGGCAGCTGGGGAAATACGGTAGCCAGCGACACCACGGCTACCAGCAGGACCCCCACCAGTATGTAGATACGGTAGGTAAGCCTGCCGATGAACCTGGCGATCGCTGAAACAAAACGCTTTAGCATGGTTGAGAACTAAACCGCAGGGGCGGGTTTGAAACCCGCCCCTGCCATTCTACAGTCCTTTTGCAGGCGATGTGCCTGCTGCCGGCCGGATAACCAGAGAACCCCGGGACTTTATTTCACGGGTTCCTTGGTCATCAGCAGGTGGCGGGCGTCGGCTATCAGTTCCTCATCGGACCGGCTCAGGTCGATGGCGTCGCCGTGGGGTTGAGGGACGGGGAAGCCGGTGCGGTAGTACAGCTCAACCCGGTTGCCTTCCGGATCAAAGAAATACATGCCGAAGGCGTTGCCGTGGCTGACGATGCGCTCGATGGTGATGTTCTCCGCTTCCAGGGCTTCCTTGTACTCACGCATATCCTGGATGGTGGGTACCTTGAAGGAGATCTGCTGGATGGTCTTGGTCTCGTCGTTGGCTTCGCGACCCTTCATGATGACGAACTCGTGGTGCTCGGACACCGGGTCGGAAGACATGAAGCACATTCCCCGCTCCATATTCTCATCGGCAATCTGCAGGCCGATTACGCGGTTGTAGAAGTCGCGCTGCTTCATAAAATCGTCGGCATAAATGCCCACGTGGCCCAGTCCGGTGGTTTGTGGCATGGTGTTGTACCTCCGAAAATTGCTTCTGCCTGTGGTTTCCTGCCTATTGTACCAAGCGGGCAATGCCGAATGCTACACCGGTCATGAGTGCCATGGCAGTTAATATAAACCCAACTAGCCACCTTGTTTGGTTAGCAAATCTCTGCTCCATGTCAGCGCGAAGTTCGAAAACGTCCGCCTTCGTTGCCAAGTGTTCGTAGGACCCTTCAAGGCGGCTGACAGGTTCCTCAAGACTGGAATCGGTTGTGGACAAGGGTACACCTCAGGGAATGCTGGTGCAGGCAGACGAATACTGGAGATGTTTGCACGTTGACTGCAGTGCAGCCCGTGGGCAGGACATAACAACGCAAGAGTTTGCTAAGGATTCACTGACAGCCTCTCAGCGTCTTCTATGTACTGTGCTGTTTCACGGATGGTGGCGCTAATCACGTCTTCAGGCTCACAGTGGCCATCGTAGAAGCAGCCGGAGTGAAGCTCGGAGATGCAGATGGCATAGCGGGTTCGCAGGGACTGGAATCGCTCGTCCTCTCTGGCAAGAGAACGCAGGCCGCCCGAAGTCTGCGAGGTTGTCTGGGGGTCTCGTCCAGTGCGGGAAAGTATCAGGGCATCGGTGGCTCGCTTAGTGGCGCACCAGGCCTTTTCGGCGGCGTCCCGAATATCCCCTTCGGCAAGTTGTTCCATCGCCTGAAGGTGGATATTACGGGCATCGTCGAAAATTTCTCTAATCTGGTCGGTTGCAGTCATGGGACTCCGCCGGAGGTTAATGTCCCCCGATTCTACCTGATCAGGCGAAAAAGGAAATCCCTAGTAACTCGAGACTCCTACCCCCGCCCCTGTATCACCCTTAGCACCCGTTCCGCCGTTACCGGGAGTTGCATTACCGGGGCGCCTATGGCGTCGTGGACGGCGTTGGCTATGGCGGCGGCTACCGGGGTGTTGCTGCTTTCGCCGATGCCCTTGCTTTCGAAGGGGGCGGGACCGCCGCCGGGCTCCAGCAGTACCGTTACCAGTTCCGGTATGTCCTTGATGGTGGGTATCTTGTAGTCGCCCAGGCTGAGGGTGCTGATGCGGCCATCCTCCGTTTCCATCTCCTCCATCAGGGCATAACCCAGGCCCTGGATCACGCCGCCTTCAATCTGCCCCTGGTGGAACAGGGGATTAAGCACCGTACCCACGTCGTGGGCGGTGATGAACTTGTTGACCTTAACCTCGCCAGTCTCCGGGTCCACCTCCACCTCGGCCACCTGGGCGCAGTAGGAGGTGTACTCGGAAGGCGGGGCATTGTAGGTCTTCTGGGCAGACAGGTCCTCACCCAGGGCAGTTACGGCCTGGGCCGCCACGTCCTTCAGCGGCATGGCCCGGCCGCCCTCGCTCGACTGGAACCGGCCGGCCTGGAGAGTTACTGCATCGGCGGAGCAGCCCATGTACTCGGCGGCCAGGACCGTCAGTTGCTCCTTCAGGTCCTCGGCGGCGCCGATGGTGGACTGGCCCGACGTGTAGGTGACACGACTGCCGCCGGGGCCCGACTCAAAGGCTACGGCGTCCGTGTCCTGGATTACCACTCCCACGTCCTCGATGGGGATGGTAAGGGTCTCGGCCACCATCTGGCGCAGGACAGTGTAGGCGCCGGTGCCCGTGTCCCACAGGGACATCAGCAGGGTAGCTTTCCCGTCGGCGTCCATCTGCACCTCGGCGGTGGACAGGCCCGATCCCGGAGGCTGGTCGGATATGGATATGCCGCGACCCACATTCGGACCGGCCTTGGGCTGGTCCCAGCCGGCGGCTTCGGCGGCCTTCTGCAACACCTCCCCGGCACGGATGTTCTCCCACTCCTCTCCCACCGGGTTTGAGTCGCCGTTCTGCAGAACATTGATCATCCTGAACTCGTAGGGGTCAATTCCCATTTCGCGGGCAATCATGTCCATGTGGGACTCAACGGCAAAGGCTACCTGGGGCTTGGCCGGGGCGCGCATGTGGCCGCAGGGAATGTTGTTGGTATAGACCATGTAGCTGTCGATATGCACGTTGGGTATACGGTAGGGGCCGCCGCTGTGGTCGGCGCCCCGCAGGTGGACCCGCGGCTTGAAGGCCCCGAATGCCCCGCTGTTGAAAACGCAGCGGGCCTGGCGCGCCCAGATCCGGCCATCCTGCTTCATGCCTGTCCTGATGGTGATGGTGGCCGGGTGGCGGGGGTTGCCAGCCATCAACTCCTGGACGTAGTCCATGACCATCTTGACCGGCCGTCCCGAGGCTTTGGCCAGGTAGTAGCACAGCGGAATGTCCATAAAGGAACCCTTGCCGCCAAAGTCGCCGCCGATGCTGGTGGGGTTGACCAGGATATTGTCCTGGGGCATTTCCCACACGGCGGACAGCTGTTCCCGCAGCATGAAGGGACCCTTGTTGTTGGCCCAGATCTGGACCCTGCCGTCGTCGCCGATGTCCACCACGCAGGCATGGGGCTCCAGGTAGGCCTGATGGTGCAGCTGGGTGGTAAAGGTGTGCTCGAAAATGAGATCGGACTCGGCGAAGCCCTGTTCTATGTCCCCCTTGTCCCAAACGTTATGGGCGAAGACGTTGTTGATGCCGGAGGGAGGCTGGGGCAGGCCCGGATAGGACTCCATTCCCTCGTGCAGGGTGGGGGCGTCGCCGGTCATGGCCTCTTCCGGGTCGAAGACGGGTGTCAAGTCTTCGTACTCCACGTCAATGAGCAGCAACGCTTCCTCGGCAATGTCCGGGTCTTCGGCGGCCACGGCGGCCACCTTCTCGCCTACGAACAGCACCTTGTCCCTGGCGAGCACGGGGCAGTCTCTCATCAGCCTGCCCACCCTCCTGTCCGGATTGTCCTGGCCGGTAATGACGGCGTGAACCCCGGGCAGCTGGGCGGCCCTGGACGTATCTATGCTGACGATGCGGGCATGGGGCAGGGGACTGCGCAGGACTTTGCCCCAGAGCATCCCGGGAAGAATGACGTCGGAAGTGTAGATGGACTGGCCGGACACCTTCTCCGGTCCCTCGCCACGAACTATGGGCTGCCCAATAACGGAATAGGAAGCAACCATGAGTACCTCACACAAACAAATCCACGAAGGACACGAAGAATCACGAAAGCCTTATCTTGTCATCTTCGTGTAACTTCGTGCCCTTCGTGGAAAAATTAAAGAATTGCCCGCGCAATTTGCTCCATATCGCTGGCGGCGCTGGCTGCCCTGGCGTCGGGAAGCATGACTATGGCGCGGTCAGCCCCGGCCTCCTCCATCTGCTTCAGGGTGTCGGTATCGGCGGCCACGCCGAAGGCGGTAATCTGGATGGATGCAGGGTCGCGTCCGGCGGCCTCCGCCACTTAGTCCACGCAGGGCCGGCCGGCCCAGCCCAGCTCCCGCGAGGCGGTGGTGGGTATCCAGCCGTCGGCCCACCGGACTATCCGGCGGTAAAGGTTCTCCGCGGCGCCGCCCAGCAGCACCGGCGGGTGGGGCTTCTGCACGGGTTTGGGATTGCAGTAAACCGGGGGAAAGTCCACGTAGTTGCCGTGGAACTCGGCCTGTTCCTTGGTCCAAAGCTCCTTCATGGCGAGGATGTTCTCCCTGGTCTGGCTCCAGCGGTGGTCGAAGTCGCCGCCCATGATTGTGGTCTCTTCCCGGTGCCAGCCTGCGCCGACGCCCAGGGTAAAGCGGCCATTGGAGTAATGGTCCAGGGTGGCTATCACCTTGGCCAGCATCAGCGGGTTGCGCTCGGGAATCAGGCTGATGCTGGTGCCCAGCCCGATCTTGGTGGTTACCGCTGAGGCGCGGCACAGGGCCATGTAGGGGTCAACCATGTCGTACATGTAGGGGGGAACGGAGCCGTCCGGCGTTCCTCGATATCTGCTGGTGGTTGTCACCGGCATTACCGGATGTTCCGGCATCCACATAGATTCGAAACCCGCAGCCTCGGCTTTCTGGGCCAGTTCCGCAATGTCGAGCGCCTGGGCGTTTACAGGCAGGAACACTCCGATTTGCATCGCTATCCTCCGTTTGAAATTGAATGGGGAGATGATAGCATAGCTACAAGGGAGTGGTCGATAAAGGGCAAAACGCTGACCACTTCCGGATGGCGAATGTTCAATCTTCTCATCGCACCAATTCGAGAATTGAGCCGCGGCTGCCTCTTTGGGGCAGGCTGCCTGATTGGGGTGGTAGTGGCGCTGGTTGTGGTCGGCCTGTTTTTCAGCCTCTTCGAGAATTGGGTGGTTTACCTGGTGGAGCGGCTGAGGGATGCGCTGTAGGGCTGCAGTCAGCCAGCGCTTTCATCTCCCCGTCTTCGGCCGGGCTCCAACCCATCAGGGAGCCTGCTCCTCCATCAGGCGCGCCACCTCCTCAATTACACCGCTGGTGTCCCTTGACGAGTCCACATCAAAGTGGGGCGCGTTCACCGGTTCCTGGCCCGGGTACAGGCGGCAATAGATTCTCCAGTCGGCGTCGGAGTAGCTGTCGCTGGCCTGGCCCCGGGAACGCCGGGCCAGTCGCTGGCGTACCAGCTGCGGGGGCGCGTCAAACTGGACCAAAACCAGGGGCGCTCCAACCCGGGTCGCGATCTCGCGCAGCGGGTCCCGCGCCCTCGCCGTCAGATTGGTGGCGTCGAAAACAACGGGAAATCCTTCTTCCAGCAGCGTTTCCAAAAGCCGGTGCGCCGCACTGAACACCCGCGCGTGTTCCTGCCTGGTATAGCGGGGCTGCGAGACCAGGGTCTTGCGCATGCGGTCGCTGCCCAGAACCACGCAGGGCGTCCGCCGTTCCAGCGCCGCGGCGAAGTGGGACTTTCCGGTGCCTGGCAGGCCGCAAAGGGCTACCAGCGCAGCCCGACCGGGCGCAGGACTGACCTGCTGCAA
>JAPPJA010000036.1 GCA_028874675.1 Chloroflexota bacterium | reverse complement strand
ATGAGAAGGTATCAGACTCGCAAGAAGACTACCAATGCGCCTCGGCTGACTATGCAACCAACGTATTGGCAGGAGCTGGAGGTGAAAGTGGCAGGAGTGATTTCGGGGGCCACGTTAATGCGGCAACTGTCTTGACCTGTCGAGTCCCGGTTGATGCCCATTAAGTTTCTAATTGCTACCAGGACTCAAGGACGGGCAACCCCTCTTCGGCGAATAGCTTCAGGCTCCGCTCCGCTACCTCAGGGGGTGTGCCGCCAAAGCGGAAGGAGACATTCCATTCGAAGTCGCCGAGCAACTCCTTCCTCTCTTCCAGGCCCCGCAGAATCTTGTCGGGGGTGCCCCAGCTGGCCGCCTTCATAAACCCCTCTACCGCCCCTTCCAGGCCGGCCTCGCGGGCGATGGCCGCCTTCTGCTGGTAGGCGTCGTAGCCCTTGACGGAACCGAAGTGGTCGCCCAGGAACTCGTAGTGATGGAAGTTGCTTTCGACGAACTTGCCCTGGTACTGGCGGGCCTCTTCCTCGCACTGGGCCAGGTCTTCGCCGCAGATGACAAACTCGGTAATCATCAGGGCGGGCGGCTCCACTCCGTGGAACTCGCGATGCAGCGCGCGGCCCCGCTCGATGCCGGGCATGCGCATCTCCCAGGGCCGGGCGGCGAACATGATGATGTGGGCGCCCAGCTGGGCCGCCGAATTTACGGAATCATCGCTGGCGGCCACGGCATATATGCGGCCGTCAAAGGAATGCTCGGGCCGGGGCCGGATTTCCGTTCGCGCCTGCGGGTAGTGAGGACCGTCCCCCTCGATGTACCCCGTCCGCAGCGCCTCCACAATCATGGGGGCCGCCTCGTCAAAGCGGGCGCGGGACTCGTCCATGCTGATGCCGAAGGTCTCAAACTCCCGCCTTGCCAGGCCCCGACCGAAGCCCAGCCGCAGGCGTCCGCCGCTGAGCATGTCCAGGACGGCGGCATTCTCCGCCACCCGCAGGGGGTTGTGCCACGGCAGGATGACTGCCGCCGTGCCCACGTCAACGTGCGGGTATTTGGCCGCAAGGTGGGTCATCAGCTGCAGGTTGTCGGGGACGAAGGAATAGTCATTGAAGTGGTGCTCGGCGGACCACAGGCAATCAAACCCCGAGTCGGCGGCAATCTCCGCCAGCCTGAGCTCTTCCTCCCACATCTGTGCGTCCGAACCCCTCTCCCAGCCGTAGCTGGAGAAGATCATCATCATTCCCACGTTCATCGAGTTACTCCTTCTCGCTGTTCAGGCCGCCCAATCTCCTTGCCCTTAAACCGTCTTTCCGGCCTTGAGCCGGAATCCAGGAAGAACTGGGGCCGACAGGGTCTGGGGCGGGCAGGACCCTGGATTTCAGCTTTCGCTGGAACGACCGCCATTGCGTCCACCTACCCTCACTCCAGCCGCAATCCTCAGTAGGCGGGCCTGGCCCGGTACGGCGTCAGCTGGATTTCATGGGACCAGCACGACCTGTCCTGGCTGTGCAGGTAGTAGAAGGCGTCGGCAATGGCCATGGGATTTACCAGCAGCTCGGGGTCCTGTCCTGCCCGGGCCCGCGTCCCCGGCGAGTCAATGGTGCCGTCAATGACCACGTTGGCCACGTGGATGCCGTACTCCGAGTACTCTTCGGTCAAGGCCTGGGACAGGGTGCGCATCATTACCCGGGGATAGTACAGCGACTGGCCGGTGTACCGCTTCCGCCCCCGCAGCGAGGCCGGGTTGTTGGAGAAGAGGATTGAGCCCGCGCCCCGTTCCCGCATGGCCGGCAAAACCTCCTTGGCCACCAGGAAGGGGCCGCTGCTGGAGATGTGCTGGGCCGTCTCGAACATCTCGTAGGGCATGTGCTCCAGCAGTTCCATTTCCGGCGGCAGATCGCGTCCCTCCAGGTACCCGGCGTTATAGACCAGCACCGTCGGGTCGCCGGCCTCCGCCCGGATCTGGGCGAAGGCTTCGGAAATGGACTCCTGCGACGCCAGGTCCAGCTCCACGATGAGGGTGTCGCCGCCCTGCTCGCGGATGGCGGCGTTCAGCGACGCGGCGTTGGCGGCGTTGCGAGTGGTCAGGACAGTCAGGAACCCCTCCTGGGCAAACTTCTGGGCGACGGCGCCCCCCACGCCGAACCGGATACCCACGGGCAGGTCGCTGTCATCAATGGCCCCGCCATGAATCAGCTGCGTATTCCGCCCATCGGCCTGCCACTTGGAAGTAGCGCCAATAACAACAGCTACGGGTTTGGTGTTGGTGGTCATGGTTGTGGCTCCTTTCCTTAGATTCATAGGTAATTGCTGGACAAGAAACAAGGCCTTAAGCCATTTAGAATATCTTTGGACGGGAAAAAGGGGAAAGATAAGTGTCCTACCGGTATCGACTGAATCAGATAATCAACCAGCTTCAACTGAATGTTGAAGACATGCACAAATCCAGCCATGTACAAGGCTGAACCCCATCCTGCTCGTATAGCGGTGGCTTTCTACATCTCCCCAAAGCTCTAATGCTGGGCAATGAACAGTTAAACCTCCGGTCAATTGGTATCCCGAGACAGCTTCATTAGCTGATCTTCGAACGGGCAATTGTAGCGCTGCCGGTTCAAGAAGTAACGCCGTTCTTCTTCTGGCAGTATTGAAGAACAGTAAACGAATGCCATTTGCTGCCATCGATCCATGCCAGCATAGTCTTCTTTAAGTTGCCGCAACCAGTCGGCTGCACCATTGATTCTTGCAGCTAAAAGGATCTCCCTGCGTGCATATGCATCTGAGGAATTGAAGCGCTGTGCGAGATTAACGAAGTTGTCAATTAGTTCATTTCTTGAGAATAAGCTCAATATGGCTATTCTAGCGAATTCTGAATCACGCATTACTGGCGAATCTATAACCCCACACAGACCAGCGCCTATCCATTCCCAATCTTCAGGTAAAATCTCCTTTACTGATGAAATATAAGAGCATATCCTAGGCAAGGATGGCTCCAATTGCTCAATATTCGTCAACACAACCTCCAACCCTGCGGGATGGCCTACCTGAGCAAGCCTTCGAAAAAACCAACGAAGCCGTACGTGGTCTACCTCCTCAGCTTGCAGGTATTCTTGTATGATTCCCGCAATGATAACTTCGGAGAACTGCTTCCAGTCCTCGGAAGAAATCTGATTATAGGTAAGTGCTGCATAGGGATTTCCCCCGGAATACTTGCGAATAACGTTAAGGACACGATCTTCAGCGAGACTGATCGGCCTATCTTCTACCATACTTAGGCAGTAATCTCGGAAATCCTCCGCACAAAAAACCTTGGTCTTGTGTCGCTGAGTTTGTAACCGTTGTTGTTTGTCCAAAGTAGTAGCAACTGCCCTAAGAGTTCTTTTTGCTTGTTGCTCCGAATCGCAGAAGAACACCATGTCGTCAGAGAACCTCAGAAACTGTAGCCCAATTTCTTTGAGGCTGTTATCGATTGGAATCATAGTACTTTCGGCCAAAAGATGCGCACCATGAGGCCCTATAGGCAGGCCCCTTGATACCCCCTGGGTGGTCGATGACAGGAGTTCACGTACCCACTTTAAAGCCTGATTTTGGAATCCGGATGAAATAAGTTGGTTCTCAACGACATGGTGATATATCTGGTTATAGAAGTCTGTGATGTCACAATACAGGACATGACTGAAGTTCTTACTCTTCTCTGATGCCGACATCCAAAACTCGTTCCACTTACTACCTGAGCCATATAGTCGGTATTGATCGTCAGGATTGAATCTATAGCTAAACACAATGTCATCTGGAAGCCGACGCGCTTCTATCCCTGATCCGTATTGATAAATGACCGCCGTAAGGATCAAGGAGTCTTGTGGATGTAGCTGTGTAGCTTGACGGAAGGACAAGTCGTCTTTTGGAACGATAAACCGGCGACAAGGTTGCGGTTCATAGTCTCCAATTGGCTGGGCTGAAAGTTCGTCGATCAACCCTTTGGGGCTAGCGAACACCGCACTAAATTCGGGTATGGAAGGGAAGATATCTCCGTCAGAGTGGCGGCCTATTGACTCGATGGCCCAGTGAATAGAATCAGCGTGCAAAGTCACATCCATTTCTCCAATTTACGTGTAGCCTTGTCTAATTGGACACAATTCACGGGGAAAAAGCTTCTCAGGATTACCACCGTTCAATAGCTAACAAGTGAAGCCCAAAATACCAGTCACCCTCAAACCAGGAAGCTATTTTCAAATTTCTGTGGTCAGCAACTCGAAATGAAATGGCGCAACATAGTAATCTCCACCCAAAACCTGTCCCATCCCGGCGCTGATGCCGCCTGCCGCACCCATTCCTCCAGCTGACCCTCGTCCAGTCGTTCCCAGATACGTGACAGGCGAGATTCTCAGTTGCCCCCTACCCAAAAGGATTCACCACCGTTACTCCCGTACCCTCAAAATCTCGAACATTCCGTGTTACCACGGTCAACCCATGCTCCAGGGCCGTGGCGGCTATAATTAGGTCGGCGCTGTCGTGGCCCAGGACGGCGGACAGTTGACCCCAGCGGCGGGCCGTTGCCACATCGAGGCCAAGAATTCGGTCGCGGTACCAACGTAGTATCCGGTCCAGCCAAATGGCAAGTTCGCTGGCGAAGGATGGATTGTGCCGCAGTTGCTGGGTAATGCCCCGTTCTATTTCCCCGACAGTTACCACGCTCAGGTACAGGTCCGCCGTCCGCTGGCCCTCGACCCACCGAACCGCTTCCTGATTCCGATCTCGACGGCGCAGGGCCGACAGCACGTTTGTGTCCAGCAGGTACATCAGAGGTCCAGCGGCCTGGAGACGATATTCATGCGTTCGAAGTCGTGGTCATCCTGCGGTATATCCAGCAACAATTCTCCGAAGGTGGGGACGTGAGATTCCTCCAGGCGGCAGAGTCTTTCATATTCATCGGCGGACACCACCACCACCGCGGGACGTCCTCGCCGGGTTACCCGTTGCGGTTCACCGGCCAGCGCCGCATTGACCAATTCGCTGAACTTATTCTTGGCGTCCTGAAGCGGCCAGTCCATCGTCAATACTCCAGCTAGCTTTTCTGGCTAGATTATAGTGGACTATTGCTCACCATTCAACACCCACCCCCAAAAACCCGTCCCCCCCCGGAACCGCCCCCCCCTGCCGCACCCACTCCTCCATCTGCGCAACGTCCATGCCGTCCTCAAAAATGTGGTAGTAGCGGGCGTCCGGGTCCTTCGAGTCCACTGGCGGCAGCGGGTCCAGCGACTTGCCGTTGAGGAAGGTTACCTTCACGTAGCGGGCGAAGACGTGGTAGCTGATGAACCACCCCTGGCCCTCCACGCCGTAGAAGGGGGAGTTCCACCGCACCGCCTTGCGCACATTGGGCGCCGTCCGGACAATCAGATCGTCCAGGGCGCGGCCCACGTCGCGTTTCCACTCGGGCATATTGGCAATGTACATCTGCACCGGCCCGTCGCCGTCCCCCTTGGCTATCTGGGGATTGCCGCCGGACAGTATCGCCACGCCGTTCTCGTTCCTGGGCAGGGGCGGCCTTTCCGATGCTTTGGGGCTGGACCTGGGCTTCTTCTCGGGCATGTCCCTTAACTCCAAAGGGGCGGGTCCGCTGCCCGCCCCTGCGTTAGATCCGGTTTTTCCTGAGGCTGTCGGGGGACCGCCCCAGCTTACTTGCCGTTGCCGCCGTTGCCGTTTCGGAAGCGGGGGATAACCTCCTTGCCGAACAGCTCGATGGACGACATCACCTTTTCGTGGGGGATGGTCTCCGTCTGCATGATCATCATCACCTGGTCCACGCCGATATCCTCGTACATCTGGACGGCGGTGGCGCAGCTGTCCGGGTCGCCGGCGATGATGACGCCCCGGTCGGCCAGGGTGTTGGTGTCCAG
>JAPPJA010000364.1 GCA_028874675.1 Chloroflexota bacterium | reverse complement strand
GGGCCAAACTCCAGCGCCTCTATCCCATCAATTCCTGACTTGACGGAGTACTAGTACTCAGTCAAGCTTGTAGTGAAAGGGAAGAGTTCGTTAGCCCTGAGCTTGTCAAAGAGCCTTCCACTGGTGGTTCGACAAGCTCACCACGAACGGTCTCTACCTTAACCCCTCTATTTCTGGCTTGACTGACTACTAGTGTCCCTGCTTGATCAGGTCGGCGGCCCTTTCGGCGATCATGATGGTGGTGGCGTTGGTGTTGGCCCGGGTTATTTCGGGCATGACCGATGCGTCTATGACCCGCAGGCTCTCCAGGCCGTGAACGCGGCAGTACTGGTCCACCACCGCCATTTCGTCGGACTCGGGGCCCATGCGACAGGTCACCGAGGTGTGTCCGGCAATTCCTGAATTCTGCTGCATCCACGAGTCCAGCGCCGCATCATCGTACAGAATTTCGTCGGAGGGGGAGATGCGTTCCCCCAAAAGCCCCTCAAAAGCGGGATGCCGGAAAATCTCGGCGCATTGCCGCAGGGCGGCGCGCAGCCTGACCCGGTCCCTCTCGTCGGTAAGGAAACGATAGTCCAGGTTTGGCTGGTCCCTAACGTCCGGCGATGCCAAGCTCAACTCACCCTGGCTCAGGGGAAGTTCCAGCCGGCAGCCAATGCGAATGTCGGGCGTAGTCGGTCCGTCCGGGTATGAAGTGGTGGGCTGGACCTGGATGTCGTTGCGGAATTCCGAGCCTTCCGCCGTGAACCGCAATCCCACCTGGTTGCGAGGGGCGTCGGAGGCCGGACGATTTCCCTCAACCAGCTGGTAGCGGAGGGATATTGACGGGTGGTTCTTCATGTTGCGGCCCACGCCCGGGAGTTCGTGGACGGAATCTATTCCCAGCGCATTCAGGGCTCCAGCCGGCCCGACCCCCGAGAGCATCAGCAGTTGGGGCGAGGCGATGGCCCCCGCGCTGAGGATGATCTCCCCGCCTTCCACGGTGAATTCTTCCCCATCGCTTTCCACCAAAACGCCGCCGGCTTTCTTCCCCTGGAAGAGCAACCGCCGGACCTGAACGTTGCCGCGGACGGTCAGGTTCAGGCGGTGACGGCAGTCGTTCAGGTAGGTTAACGCGGTGCTCATCCGGATGCCGCCGGGGTTGTTCAGGGGAAAGGCCCCCACACCGGTGGCTTCGGGGTGGTTCATGTCCGGGTCTTCAGGAAATCCCAGGGCGGCGCAGGCCTCGTAGAAAGCGGCCTGGATGGGCAGCCAGGTGTCGCGCGGGTGGCGCCAGACGGGAATGGGGCCGTCGCTGCCATGAAAGTCGTCATGGATGTCGGTGTCGGATTCCAGCCGGCGGAAATAGGGCAATACCTTGAGATAGCCCCATTCGTCGTTGCCGGCTGCGGCCCAGGCGTCGAAATCATCGACCAGCCCGCGGAGGAATATCTGGTGGTTGATGGCGCTGGTCCCCCCGGTGACTCTTCCCCGGGCAACCAGGGCAGGTTCCGCCCGCTGGGGAGTGGAATAACCTATGAAGGACCAGTTATGCGGCGCGTCCTGTTCCGATGCCGCCTGATTCAGGTCGTGCTTGAGTTCGTCGGGCAGGGCAGCCGGGTCCGGATAGTCGGGGCCGGCCTCCAGCAGCAGCACCGACCGCTGGAGGTCTTCGCTGAGGCGGTTGGCCAGCACGCAGCCGGCCGAACCGGCCCCCACAATTATGACGTCGTATTTCATGACTCCAGCCGTTCCCTTCCAGGTCAAATGTCGCCGCGTCCGCTGCTCTCAGTCGGGTAGCCCCCGCTGCTCTCCCCGCTCAATGCTGATAATGAGCTCGCACTTCGCTGATGCGTCGCTGCCCTCGCTGCCGTTGCATTCGTCGCCGTTGCCCAGCCCACCGTCCAGAAAATCGTCACCATAGTGACCTATGAGAGTATCGTCGCCCTCCATTCCCTGGAGGATGTCATGGCCTCCGAAGGCCAGCAGGGCGTCATCGCCGCGAGCGCCAATCAGCACGTCGTTGCCGATGCTTCCCAGGATGATGTCCCGGCGATAGAAGCCGTAAATAATTGCCAGTTCGTCGTCGTCTTCGGAAATGGGGTCGCCGCCGAGGAGGATGTTGTTGCCCTGGTTGCCGGAAAGAAAGTCGCCGCCTTCCTGACCGATCAGCAGGTCATCGGACTCATCTCCCCGCAGGAAGTCGTTGCCCGGGCCGCCTATAAGCTGGTCAACACCTTCGCCGCCCAGCAGATAGTCATCGCCAGGGCCCCCGATAATCAGGTTGTCGCCGGAACCGCCGCACAGAATGTCGTGACCGCCCTTGCCGTCGATGCGGTCGTTGCCGGCGCGGCCGAGGATAACGTCGTTGCCGTCAGTCCCCACCAGGATATCGTCTCCGGGCCCCCCTACCAGGGTGGCGATGGCGCCCAGTCAATAGACGTGCTCCTGCTCGTCAACGTCGTCTTGGGGCGCTCCGGTTTCGGGTCCAAAATCGTCGTCCAGCCAGTACCGCGCCGAAACCTCATGCTCGGCAAAGTCGGCCCAGGACAAAGACTCGGGCCCGGCCTGGGTAGGGCCGGCGCCGAGGCTGAGCGTTGCCGCAAGGAGAACAATCTGGGCTGCCGCCAGCAACGCCAGGCGCCAGAATCTGTAGCGATTGACCGGAAAAATTGTCATTTAAACTCAAGGCAATGGAGCAGTTTTCGTCTCGCCAGGAATACGAGAGGGGAATACTGGAGTTTGAATGGTATCATATGCCCAATTTCCAAGAAAGCGACAGGCGGGGCAAAAGTTTCCCGCGATTATCAGATGCCTGTCCACGCCGACTACGCGCGGATTCGGGTCAGACGAGCTGCAGGTGGTGGGAACATGGTTGACCTCAAAATAGAGCACGGACAGGTAATCGACGGCAGCGGGAGCCCCGGCTTCTTCGCTACGGTGCTGGTCGAAGGTGAAACCGTATCAATTTTTCGCGGGGACTCCAGCCACATTGAGGCGGCAAGAACAATAGATGCCGAGGGACAGGTGGTCTGTCCCGGCTTTATAGACCTGCACTCCCATGCCGGGCTGACCATCCTGGGGGAACCACACCACGACCCCAAGGTGAGGCAGGGAGTAACCACCGAACTGGTGGGAATTGACGGCATTTCCCACGCCCCCTTCAAGACCCAGGAGGAGCTCCACCGCTACATCTGGCTGGATTCCGGCCTCAACGGTTACCCGCCAATGCCGGCCGACTGGCTGACGGTGGCCGAACTGCTGTCCAAGTACGACAACACCGTCGCCATCAACATCGCATACATCCTGGGCAACGCTCCGGTCCGCATATGGGGTGTGGGATGGAACGACCGGCCCGCCACCGACGCAGAAATGGAGGACATGAAGGCGGTTATCCGGGAGGCCATGGAAGAAGGCGCGTGGGGCCTGTCCACCGGCCTGGACTATCCGCCCGGGTCCTATGCCGACACCGCAGAACTGGCGGAACTGTCAGCGGTTACCGCCTCCCTCGGCGGGTTCTACCATACGCATACACGGGCCAGCCTGCGTTCCCAGGGCCTGATGGCTCCCTGGGAGGAGTCGCTGGAGATTGGCCGGCGCAGCGGCTGTCCGATACACCTGACCCACTACCGGCAAAGCGCCCAGGGTTCCGGGAGCCACCTGGACTACCTGGGACTGGTGGAGAGGGGACGGGACGAAGGGCTGGACGTGACCTTTGACTGCTATACCTATCCCTACTCCGGCACTACCATCACCATTGGTCTTCCCCACTGGGCAAAGGATGGCGGCCCGGAGAGGCTGATGGCCGCCCTGCAGGACGCCGACGACCGGGAAAGGATGAAGCGGGAAGTGTTGCCCGAACGCCTGGAAAACAACTGGTTGACCAACTTTACCCAACCGCAAAACAAGCAGTACGACGGCAGGTTGATCACCGACATCGGGGAAATGAGGGGACAGGACCCGGCGGATGCGCTATTCGACCTGCTGCTGGAGGAGAACCTGGGGATTTCCACCGTTGGCCTGGGAACCAATCCGCAGACTCTGCCGGCTTTCGTTTCCCACCCGTACGGAATGATTGCCAGCGACGCGATCCTGTTTGGCGAGTATCCCAACCCCAGGACATACGGGTGCTTTCCTATTGTTCTGGCCGAGTTTGTGAGGGCGGAGAAACACCTGCGACTGCCGGAAGCCATAAGAAAGATGACTTCCTTCCCGGCCCAGCGGCTGGGCCTGGCAAATCGGGGTCTGCTGCGGGACGGGTTCAAGGCCGACATTGTGGTATTCAACCCCGACACGGTGAAGACCTACGCCACCCGGGAAGACCCCAGGCATTACCCCGTGGGCATCGAGTACGTGATTGTGAACGGGCGCGTAGTGATCGACCAGGGCGACAACACCGGGGCCCTGCCCGGTCGCTCTTTGAGGAGAGGCAGGCGGGATTGATAACTCTGTACTGTTTGCTGGCGGTTGTTTGCTGTCTGCTGGTTGCTGTGGGATGCGCTGGAATGGAAGCTCCTACACCCATGAAATACAAGACGCCGACGCCCGATCCCGTGGACTCACCGGTGACCGAGGAAGGCTCTGACATGTACATGTCCGGTATGGACCTCTTCCGGGAAAACTGCGCGGTATGTCACGGCGACAAGGCCACGGGCAGCGACACGGGTCCACCCCTGATTCACGAGTACTACCATACCTACCACCATCCCGACTTTGCCTTTCACGCGGCTGTGATGAGCGGCGTGTCGGCACACCACTGGGAGTATGGACCCATGCCCCCGGTTCCCGGGCTGGACAAGGACGAAGTGGAAAAGATCATCTGCTATGTTCGCTCGCTGCAAAGGGACAGCGGGATGCCCGTAGTACCGGCCTGTTGACACTTCCCCGCCTGCACCGGATGGGCCCCATGAGAATCTCTCGCCAGGCCCGCCGGGAAGAGGGCCTTTTGCCCATGGGATGCGGGCGCTTCGCCGGTCCACGCCGCCCCGGGGCTTCCTGCTTACTCCCTAGTGGACGGGCCCCGGGGGCAGGTTTACCGGGAAGGGCACGTCGGGATAGCGTTCCGCCAGCCGGTTCCAGACCGAGTGACCTGTTTGTTCCGCGCGTCGCAGGACGTCCTCTTCATCTATAGTCAGGACTTTGCCGTCTCGAAGCAGCCATTTGCCGGCGGCCATAACCGACGAAATGTCTGCCGGCATTCCGTTGTGGACGAAACCCGAGACTATGCGAAGGGTGGGCACCAGGTGGGCCTTGAATGTGTCCACAATGAACAGGTCGGCCTGCTTGCCCACTTCCAGGGAGCCCGTCTTGTCGGCCAGTCCCAGGATTGTTGCTCCTCCCAGGGTGGCCCATTCCAGGACATCTTCCGGCTGGGGAGACATCTGGGAGTTGCGGCGTACCCTTTCGTGGAACAACCCGGCCCGCATTACCTCCACCATGTCCTCAGCCATGTTGTCCGAACCCATTCCGATGCGACAGCCGGCGGCCTGAAGTTCATGTATGGGCGCAGCCGCTCCACGCCGGGCGGCAATGGCGGCGTTGTTGGAGATTCCCACTCCGTGCTGACCGAGCAGCGCAATTTCCCCGGGTGTTACGTACCTGCAGTGAGCCGCCACCAGGTTTGGCCCCAGAAAGTCCTGCGCAAAAAGGTAATGAGTAGGGTCCACCCCCCTGGTACGCATCAGGGCTTCGATTTCCTGTCGGCTTTGGGAAAGGTGAATGGTGTATCCGATGCCGCGGGCGTCCGCCATGTCTCTCACCGCCCGAAGCAGTTCGGGAGAGCACAGTTCGGGAGCATGGGGAGCAAGGAAGCAGAAGACTCGGCCGCCATCGTGGCCATGCCACGAATCCACCAGGTCGGCGCTGCGCCTCAGCCCCTCCTCCCGCCGGTCAGCCTGAAAATCGAAGGTTCCCTCCCGCACTTGAGCAGGG
>JAPPJA010000247.1 GCA_028874675.1 Chloroflexota bacterium | reverse complement strand
CGTGGGGGAAGGGCGACGGGTGCGCGCCGCCGGCAATCAGTCCGGCGATGTGGGCCATGTCCACCATCAGGTAGGCGCCAACCTCGTCGGCGATGGCACGGAAGCGCGGGAAGTCGAGAATTTTGGCGTAGGCGCTGCAACCGGCCACAATCAGTTTCGGCCGGTTTTCCCTGGCCAGGCGTTCCACCTCGTCGTAGTCGATAAGTTCGGTGTCCTTGTCCACGCCGTAGGGTACGAAGTTGTAGAGCTTGCCCGAAAAGTTAACATTGGCGCCGTGGGTGAGGTGACCGCCGTGGGACAACTCCATACCCATGACCGTGTCGCCGGGCTCCAGGAGGGCAAAGTAAACGGCCATGTTGGCCTGGGCGCCGCTGTGGGGCTGGACATTGGCGTGCTCGGCGCCGAAGAGCTGTTTGGCCCGTTCAATGGCCAGGGACTCGACGACGTCCACGTGCTCGCACCCGCCGTAGTAGCGGCGGCCGGGGTAGCCCTCGGCGTACTTGTTGTTCATAACGCTGGTCTGGGCTTCCAGAACTGCCTTGCTGGCGTAGTTCTCGGAGGCGATGAGGACGACGCAGTCGCGCTGGCGGGCGTCTTCCTGTTCAATGGCGCGAAAAACGTCGGGGTCTTGCTGGGAAAGCAGGGACATAACAAAAGCCTACCTTTTTTCGAGCAAATAAAAAGCCGGGCCACCGGCGCAACCGAGGTGGGGAGGTCTGGGAGACCAGCCCGTCGGGCCGCTGCCGCGCCACGGCCAAGCATCCCGTTAAGTATAGCGGCGGGGGTGTTGGAGTGTCAAAATCGGGGACCCTGGGGTAACAGGGCAATCGCATGAAAGATTCGTCCTGCAGCCGGCTAATTTCCACAAGGTAAAGCAATTTCGCCCTTGTATCTTGGCAGAGAAGGGCCTGAAGTCCTTCCCCACGGCCTCGCTACGGTTCCGAAAGCCAGTTGGTGGGAAGGAGTTTAAATTCTTCGGCAAGCTCAGAATGACAATTTACTCGCTCATGCGATTTCACTGGCCCAGGGGAAAGGTCTGAAAACCGCTCCTCCTCCGGTTCGCCCGCGATTAACCCGTTAACTAAGGTCCGGTTTCCTCCGTCGCCTGTATCCGTCCTGGCTGGCCCTGGTCCTCCGGCAGCACCGCTATCACCGCCTCGACAGTTTGGTCGCCGGAGGCCTGGGCGGCCGCCAGCACACCCGCCGCCGCCGCGCTGGCCGCTTCCTCTTCAGTGAGGCCCAGCTCCGGCGCCGACTCCCGTGCCGCTTCGACCGCCGCCAGGGCGACTGCCGCTGGGTCCTGCCGGGCTTCCACCGCGCCCTGGATGGCGCCCTGGGCTGCGCCGCGCAAAAGCTCCTGCGGCGAGACTCGAAGCCGGTCCAGCGTTCGCAGGGATCCAAGGACCGCGCCCCGGGTAATGCTGCTCACCTGGTCGGTCAAGTCCTCTGCTGCATGCAGTGCGCCCCGGGTGGCGTGCAGGGCCAGACCTAGTCCCTGTTCTGCCGCGTCCTCCATGTTGTCCACGGTGCTGGTCAGGGCGTCTCCGACGTGGCGGGCCACTTCCGCCGTGACCGCCCGCCCCCTGCCCGCGGACTCCAGGGCAGCCTGGGTGGATGCGGCAACCTGGTAGGCGGTCACCCCGATAGCCACATCTGCTCCCGGAATGCGCCTGAGGTAGCCGTAGGAGAAGGCCGACACCATGTTCAGGCCCGGCACGGACGAGACCGCCCGCGCCATTGGCCCGGTTCCCGCCATGAGCTCCGCCAGGGCATCGTCACGGGACATTTCTCCCTCCTCCCTGAGGGCCACCAGCAGATTCAACGACACCAGCCCGAACATGAAGGCGATGACGAACAGAAAATCGAAGCCGGCCAGCGTTACGGCGGGCAGGTCTATGGACCTGCCCGAAGAAGCCCAGTTTATGCTGACGGCCAGGGACCGTGTGGCAAAAAAGTCGGCCAGGAGCCCGCCAAGGACTGGCCCAATTCCCGATCCCAGGCTGGCGGCCAGGCCGGCCACCCCGGAGAAGGGAATGGTGCGACCCTCGGGAGCCACCTTGAGGGCCAGGGTATTGACCGTCAGCGTAACTCCGGCCGCCGCCACGCCGCCCAGCAGATGCAGGACGGCCAGAAGCGGCATCGTGAGAAAGTGGCGCTCCGGCTGGGTGGTGAATACCCAGCCGATTATCACCAGCAGGTAGAGGGAAGCCGAAAGGGACAGCACGGTCTTGTTTCCAACCCGGTCGGCAAAGGGGCCCCACACCCGGACAAAGAGGACGTTGGCAAACTGGCCCAGCACCGTCAGCCCGATGACCACCGGCAGGGTGAGCCCAATGACCTTGAACATATAGACAGCAAAGAAGGGAATGGCCAGATTGGACAGCAGGCTCCAGATAAACAGGAACCTGACCAGGTGAAAGTAGTTGCGGTCCCGAATCGGTTCCAGCAGCATCCCCACGGGAGACCGCCCGGACCGATCTGCCGGAGGCATCAAGGGCTCCGAGGCCCTGGAGGCCAGGAACGGGCCAAGCAGCCCGAAAGTTATGGCCCCGCCCATGAGCAGGAAGGAAAAGGCAAGTATCTCGTCGCCAGGGGCGGCCCTTCCCTGCCACCAACTTACAAAGAAGCTGCCTGCCAGGCCGACCACGGCCATGGCGCCGGTTACCAGGGCCAGCCGGCGGCTGAAGTAGTCGGCCAGGCGGCCATGGGGAACAAGATCGCGGGTCCAGCTGGTGGACGTGGTAACCCAAACCGGGGCGAACAGGCCCCGTACCGCCAGGAACAGGATGACCAGGATTACGGCCAGCTTGCCGGGCGTATCCAGCAGAAAGGGCACGGCGCCCACGGGAATCCAGGACAGGTGGCTCAAAACCAAGGCCGGCAGCCCCAATGCCTTCCTGGCGCGGAAGCGTTCCACCAGGAGAATGGCCGGCAGCCTCACCACCTGGGACATGAAAGGCAGGGCCGCCAGGATGCCCACCTCCAGGTTATTGGCGCCAAGCGCCAGGGCGTAGGCGGCCATGAAGCCACCGCTCCCCAGGCTGAACATAGCCCCGGATGCCAGGCCCTCCCAGGCAAGGAAGCGCAGGCTGCGCTGGGTTTCCTGCGCCGTTAGTGTTGGCCGCGGCCTGAGGATGTTCAACATCAATCGACCTGAACCAGGAAATGGATTTGTGCCCACGGTTGGCTGAGAGGGGAAACCGGGGAATTGCAAAACCTGCAATTTCTGGCCATGCGAGGCGCCCCCCTGCCAGGCGGCCTCCAATTCTGACCCTGCAGCATGGGCTGAACCCGTGCTGCTGAGAGCAAACACATCGAATTAGCGTGTAACCCGCCGAACTGGGTGAATCCGATAGAGGAGGCAAGGAAGGGAAGAAATACGCCCCTCCCTTCCCTGGTTAAGAGGCTATGAGCCGGACTGGTTCCGTTCGGAAGCACCACCGGTGACCACAACCCTGACGCCCTGGATGGTGCCGGTGGCCGCATTTCGCACCGCATCTCCGGCGGCGTCGCTGACGTCGTAGGCGGCTTCGATGGCGCCGGTGGCCACCGCCGAGGCAGCCTGCTCCGCGTCCACCCCGACCCTCCGGGCGGCCTCAATCGAACCCTCGACGGCGGACACGGCCACCTGGGCCAGGTCCTCTCCGGTGGTTGCCGCGCTGCTGATCAATTGCCGGGCCGTGTCTCTGGCGGCGGTCATCACGTCTCCCCCGGTCGTCGCTACGGCGGCAATGACCCCGGAGACCGTGCCCTGGGCGGCGGTGGTGAAGGCCCCGCCTATCTCCCTCGTGCCTTCAATGGCGCCGCGAGTAACCTGCACCACGGACTCCTCCGCTGCCAGACCCACGGAGGCGCCCCCGCGGAGAGCGCCCTCCACCGCATTCTGGGCGGCAGTGCCCAGTTCCGCCCCCGCGTCGCTGGACCCCCTGATGGCGCCGACCACCACGTCGTGCAGCATTGTCGTGGTCGCCGTTGCCACCTGACCGGTACCCTGAATTACGCCAATTACCGAATCCCGGATCAGGGACCCTGCTTCCCCACTGATGTTCCCCACCGCTCCCAGGGCGCCCACAATGGCGTCCTGGGCCAGTTGGCCTACTTCACCGCCCACGGTGCGAGCCGACCGAAGCGCAGTGACCGTCGCATCCCTTACCGACTCTAGGGCGGCTTCAGCCACATCCCCGGTTCCCCGCAGCACACCAGCCAGGGAATCCCTTACGCTTGTTCCAATCCTTCCCAATATCGGCATTTTCCGCCTCCTGTCTCACCAGATTGCCTTCAATATGGATTTCGGCAAGAACTCTTGTCAAGTTATTTGACGTGCACTCTTGGATCTATCGTCAAATGACGTTTTTCACCGGTTTCCCATCGAGTTTTAGAGCGTCCCTTCACCTTCGCGGCCTTATACCAGCAAACTGATTGCCGCGCTGGCTATTCCGAGGAAGAGAAGGAAGCCAAACACGTCGGTGAAGGTTGTTACCACCACTGCCGAGGCGACGGCCGGGTCAATTCCTATCCGGCGCAGGAACAGGGGAACTCCGGCTCCCGCAACCCCGGCGATGACCATGTTGCCTACCATGGCCAGTCCCAGGACCATGCCCAGCGCGGGATTGCGCGTCCAGAGCAGAGCTATGACCCCGACCAGCACTCCCAGCCAGACTCCGTGTAACGCTCCAAGCAAAGCCTCCCGGGTCAGCAGCCTCCACGCGCTGACCCCCACGAATTCACCCAGCGCTATTGACCGGACGATCATGGTGAGGGTCTGGGTTCCCCCTATTCCGCCCTGTCCTGCGACTACGGGAAGGAAGGCGGCCAGTATGACCACCTGGGCAAGAGTGGACTCGAACAGGCTGATGGTAGCCGCGGCCAGGAAGGTCGTACCCAGGTTGACAGTCAGCCAGGGAAGCCGGGTTCGGATGGCCGAAACCATGGAAGTCTCGCCCGAGTCCCCGCTCACGGCTCCTACATTCAACATCTGCCGCGTATCCTCTTCCACCACCGCGCTCAGCAGGAATTCCGAGGGAATTACGCCAATAAGCGTTCCCTCCGACACCACGGGCAATTGCATTATGTTGTAGTGGCGCAGCAGCCTGGCGCATTCCGCCGCCGCCGTATCCGGGGTTACCGTCGCCGTAACGGGCCCCAGGATGTCCCGAATCAGGGCCTGCTCCAGGCTCAGGGCCAGGTCCACTACGGAAATCTGGCCGGCCAGCCCCCCGTTCCCGTCCACGACGTACACCCGGCTGAACTCGTAACGCAGGCTTCCCATATCCCGCAGATTGGCCAAAGCCTCGGCTACCGTCTCGTCCAGGCTGACGAAGGGGTATTCCGGAACCATCAACGCGCCGGCGGTGCCGGTCGCGTATTGGAAAGCCTCTCTCTCGGCAACCTCCAGCTCCAGATTCCCCGATACTTCCCTCGCCTGGGGTAGCCGCATCTTGAGCAGAGTATGCATGGCGTTTCGAGGATTGACCTGGTCCAATACGCCCGAAATCAACTGCGACCCCAGGTGAGCCGCCACCCTGCCGGCCTGCAGCGGGTTCATCTGCCGGAACATCCAGGTCAACGTCTCCGGCTCCACAATTCTGACGATGGTGTCCCGACTGGACCGGGGCAGAGAGGCAATAATAGAGCCCATATCCGCCGGGTGAAGGGAACGCAGCCGTTCCCAGGCGATGGCCTCTTCTCCGGCCTTTATCAGGCTCCTTACTTCCCGGGCAATGTTGGAAGCCTCCCGGTGGGACAAGACCGGGGGCTGTTCTGAATTGGTCGGTTGCATTATTCAGTCTCCTCCGGGCTGGTAATAACCACGTTCTCCGGGGGCGCCGGAGACCGGGGACGCAGCTCCCCGGACACCCGGGCTAGGGCCGCACCGTACAGGAATATAACCCCGGCGTAGTACCCCCACATCAGCAGTACGACGGCAGACGCCACGGGACCGTAGATGACATCCCTCTGGAC
>JAPPJA010000346.1 GCA_028874675.1 Chloroflexota bacterium | reverse complement strand
TCCTCGGCCAGGTCCTGGAGGGCCAGCAGGTAGTGGGCGCTGGGCTGGACGCCGTTTTTGCGCCAGCGCCGGATGGTGAGGGGGCTGGTGCCGAGGCGGCGGGCCAGCTCGCTCCAGGTCAGCCCGCTGGCCTCCTTGAACCGCTCCAGGCACTCGGCGAAGTCATCGGGGAACTCGTAGTATCCCCGCCGGTGGTGATCGTGCTGTCGTGGCATTGGGTTACGCCCTCCCCAGGGACGCCAGGAAGCCGTCTCCCAAGATGATGTCCAGGCCGCCGGGCACCAGGGCGGCCAGCCCGAAGATGGAGAGCATGGCCCCGCCGCAGGGCTCGGTGCCGTCCTTCCAGCGCAGCACCTGCTTGCGGTCCACGCCCAGGGCGTCGGCCAAGCCGTTCCAGGTGAGATTGGCGGCCCGCCTGAGGCGGTCCAGGCGCTGGGCGAAGTCCTGGGGCAGCACGCCGGAACCGAAGAACCGGGGGCGGCCGGCGTTGAACGGCGCCGGCGCGCGCCGGTGGAAGCCATGGCCGGGGTTATTCCCCGTCATCGGGGTGTTCGACGTAGAACAGTTCATTGAAATCCTCCACTCCCAGGAACCGCATCATCCGGTTGCGCAGCTTGCCCGAGGGGGCACGGCCCCGGTTGACCAGCATGGACAGGTGGCTGCGGCTGATGCCCAGCTGGTCCGCCAGCCAGTTCTGGGAGCGCTTCGTCCTGGCCAGGAGGTCCCAGAGGACCTGGGACCTGAGCCGTATCACCGGGCGCTTGCGGCGCGACATTGCTTGTTGCGGTTCCTGGTGCAATCTAACCACACTTGTAGTATGTTTAGAGTGATTGTAGAAACGCGGGTTGCCAGGGTCAAGACAAAAGCGAACTGATGTGCTATTTTGTTCACAAAAGTTAGCAGCAACGCCAGTGGGGAGGGGCCGTCGTCATGGCTGAAGAGAGGGAATACCAGTGGAGGAGGATCGGGGACCGCATCCGGGACGCCCGCACCAAGCTGGGGCTGACCCAGAAGGAACTGGCCGGGCAGGTGGGGGTCAGCCCCCAGACCGTCTGGTCCTGGGAGGCTGGCCGGGTGAAGCCAACCCACGAGCATCTGGAGGAGCTGGCCTTCCGCTGCCAGGTCAGCACCGCCTGGATCCTGGGCCGCGACGTGCTGGAGGCGGAACTGCTCAACGAGGCCAGCGTGTCCTTCCGCGACGCCATGGAGGGGCTGCCCCTGGAGGACATCGAGACCATCCAGAACTTCATCAGCTTCGTCCGCCAGGAGCGGCGGCGCAAGACGGAGGCCGACGAGTGACCCGGGCCGAGCGGAAGGGCGCGGCCCTGCGGCGCCGGCTGGGACTCACCGGCCGGGTGGATGCTGAGGCTGTCGCCAATACCTTTGGCTATCTCGTGAAGCGGCTGCCGCTGGTGAAGCAGAAGGAGATAGAGGTGGACGGGTTCATCGGCATCGCCGACTGGCTGGGGCCGGAGGAGAGCCGCTGGTGCATCGCCCACTGCCTGGGGCACAAGACGATGCACGAGGGCAACCAGTTGTGGGTGTACAAGAAGACCATGCTGGGTGCCAAGTACGAGCGGGAGGCCGACGACTTCGCCCACGCCCTGTTGATTGACGGGCGGGAGGTCGCCGAGGCCGGACTATCCGACGCCTGGGAGGTGGCGGAGCACTTCGGGGTGCCCAAGGATATGGTCCGGCTGCAACCGCATCTACCAATAGAACGAACGCGGTCAACGGATAGGAGGCAATGCAGATGAAAGTGAGATACCCGAACGTCCACGTCCCTCTGACGTGGAGGGACCCGGAGCCGGACAGCATCCTCCGGCGGGTCCAGCGCGCGCTCCAGGATGCCGGTGCCAGCGATGAGGAGATTGCGGCGTACACCAGGGAAGCTACTTCCCGATGCTACAACCACTTGCTGTTCACCACCATGATGTGGGTGGGAACCACCTGGGAAACCATGGAGGACGAATTGTCTTCCTGACTCTCCTTCACCCCCTGACTAACCTCAACTCCTCATAGACCCTGGAGAAGAGCCATGTCCCGCGTCATGCGGCGGAGTCAACCGGGAAAGCGGCCCCGGAGGTTAAAGTTTCGCAAGACTTTGTTTTCCTCAGGCGCTTCTTAACTGGGAATCTCAGCGGCGGCAGATATGTACTTATGGGTCTGGTTCCGCTTGGAATGTAGCTTGGTGGTCGTCTGTGACCGCTCTGGCTGAGGAGTCGAGGCCTGGAAAAAGATTCTCACGAGTGATTTGCAGTAGTTGCAAATCGGCCATGATGCTTGATTTACTATCTCCCGGTATCACCAGCGAATAGTATTCATAGACCGGAATTCCAGGATTTTGCTCCAGAATCTGGGGGCGCTCGAATCGTTCGTGAAAGGCGGAAACAAGGAATGCTCCCGATTGAGCCCTGATACGTTCGGAGGACTGTTGCGGCTCCACCACGAAAACCTTATACAGGTCTCTCTGGTCTATCCTTTCATCGAAGAAGGGCTTTTCCTGCTGAATCATCTGGTACAGTCGCCGCCTGGCTTCCCGGTACTGGTTTGTTTCAATCCTTTTTCGTTGGCCCGGACAGTGTTGTCGACCCAGCAACATCTCCTGTTCGCATCTCGACAGCTTGGCAAAATTGGCGATGACGCTGACGGTATCGCTCGTAAAGGGTTTGACCATTTCCTTGGGCGCTGCGAAAACGTGAACCAGACCGTCCTTGATCTCGCGGTCCGGTTTCTTTTCGTGGTCTGGCATTGCTGTTGCTTCGCAGGCGTGAAACAGGGCAACCAGCGGATTTTTGGTGATGTCCAGAAAGCGGGTTCTGAGGCCGTGATGCTGTGCTAGGACCCATTGAGAGAGAGCCGATGTTCTTCCGTTGAATTCTTCAGGACGTCGTGACAGAAGGTCAACCAGCATCTCCCTCTCGGAGGAGAGAAACCCGTCTCTCATGACGGAAGGCCGCAACTCCCATCCACACTCGGATTCTCCCCGGAAATAGAGCAGGGAACCGGGATGCCGGTCTTTGAGTCCTCGGATTTCCTTTAATATGTCCTCGGTAGTTGCAATCGACTTTGGCTCATCTGTCCATTCTTGTGTTGAAGTGCTGCGAGAATGATAAAGGATTGATTGCCAGGGCTGTGCCCCGGTGAACACAGCCCCTTCCAGGTTGGCGTCCAAAAGATTTGCCTTGGTGAGGTCGGCGTTTCTTAGATGGGTACGGTGGAGCCAGGCGCCCCGAAGGTTGGCGTTCGTTAAAGTGGCTCCCTCAAGGTCGGAACCAGTTAGGTTGGCGCCTTCCAAGTTTGCGTTTGCGAAGCTGGCGCCTCTGAGGTCGGCTCTTTCAAGATTGGCTCCATATAGATTGGCATCAACTAAGACTGCGTCCCCAAGGTCAACATTCATCAGCTTCGACCGCTGAAGGTCAGCGCCGGTGAGGTCAGCTCTCCACAGGACGGCGCCCGTGAAGTTGGCGGACCTGAAGTCAGCTCCCGCGAGCGGGATTTTCTCACCAAATTCTAGGACCCCAGCCTCGCAGAGGCTGTCGAAAAGATTGGCCCCCGCAAAATCGGGTCTGAATTTGCCGTTTGCGAGCTTTAGATTCCAGAGCTCAATGTGCAACTCGGCGGATTCAATGAGCCATTCCAAGTGTTTGGGATCGGCCATTTTCCCTCCGGTTTCCCTTTCCGGCTAATCCATCAACCGCCATCTTGGGGATAGAGAGTAGAATTCAGCACTTGTTCGCCCAAAGTGGTCAGCCGGTATTGTTGCGCCGGACTCCTCGGGCGGTCGGGCAGGGTCATTTCGACCAGGCCACCTTCAAGGGCCGGTTGCAGATAAGCCCGGTAAAAATAAGGGCGGTCCCTCAAGTCCAGCGCCTGCATCAAATCCGCGCGCCCTGATTCTTGCTGCAAAGCCGCAAGTAACCTTCCGACTTGCTGGGTGACATGTGGGGCGTCATGTTGGGCTACATGATGGGTACGGGCGGTTCCCGGACGCGGGAAGGTTACCGTCAGCCAATCGGGGGACACCTCGATGGAGGGTTCCCCGACGCCGTGGTCCCGGCAGGCTTCGTGAATCCGGCGGATGCCGCTCCCGATCTGCTCCACCAGCTTCATGCGGTACAGCATACTGAAGAGCAGCGGATTCCGGGGAACGCTCTTGCTGCCCAGGTCTTCCTCCCGCATCCCGGCGGGAAGCCCGCCGGGGGTCACTATCTCCACCCGGTCCTGGAAGATGTAAACCTGCACGTTGGCCGTGCTGCGATAGTCGCGGTGGGCAATGGCGTTGACCACGGCCTCCCGTAGGGCGCTCTCGGGCAGTTCCAAGCGCTCGTCCCGCCCTCGGGCATGGGGAATCAGCGCCGAGTTAAGCTTGGCCTGGAAATAGGCCATGACTTCCTGATATATGGCGTACAGGTTCCCGCGAAACTCCTTCCGGTCCAGGATGTTGCTCTTGGTCTTGCCCTGAAAAACAGCGCAGGTCAGCCCGGCTTGGAGGGTGAAACGGGTGATGTCGTCGGCCAGCAGCCAGGCCCCGGCGTGAGTGACCCTGGAGTCCCTGACCAGGTGCAGGTTCTCCAACACGGCAATCGGTTCCATTCGGG
Source organism: Chloroflexota bacterium (assembly GCA_028874675.1). GTDB lineage: Bacteria > Chloroflexota > Dehalococcoidia > Lucifugimonadales > UBA3495 > Bin22. The sequence continues at coordinate 1,456 of JAPPJA010000346.1, read as the reverse complement.
GGTCGATACCGGCGTGGCCCGCGAATTCGGTCCAGCGCTGGGGGGTAATTTCGATGGACAGGTCGAAGGAGTTGCAGGGTGTCTCATCCAGCCGGATAAGACCCTCTTTGAAAAAGAAATCCCGAATCTCGTCGCGGGACAACTGCTGGCAGGTCGCGCCCTCACGGATATAGAACCTTCCACCGAAGGAATAGGGCTTTCCGTGCTGCTCCGGCACCGTCACACAAAGGACGTTCCCACAACTGTCCACTTCCACAGCTACCGGCGGGTCCGCTGAACGCGAGACGCTCTGCACCTGGGATTTCACCCGGTTGTGGTCTCCGACCCCGACCACGGTTCCCGTGTCGTCAACTCCGATCAGGATTACCCCGCCCGTGGCGTTGGCAAAGGCACATATCTCCCTGCCGAGGTCGGACGGCAAGGACCGCTTGAACTCGGTAGTAAATCCTTCGCCGAGGGCTATCAGGTTGGATAAGGTTTCCAGTTCCAATACGTCCTGTCCGGTCCCGGAGCAGGCAACCCCGCGCCGGTCTATTGCGTCGCCGGGGAGTGCTCATGGCGGTTGGACTTCCGCTCGTCTAAAATCATTCTACACGAGGCGTTACTGTGTGTCTCATACTGGACTCGGGATTGAGACGAGCGCCACACGGAGTAGCCAGACATGACACGGGCCAAGTTAAGGCGGGGCATACGCAAGCGGCGAGAGGCAAGGGAGGCCAGAGAGCGAAAGGCCCGGCGGGTCTGGGCGGCCAGTCTGCCGCCTCCCGACCTGAACGAAGGGCCGGAACCCTGCCGGCATGCTTGGGGAGAGCCCGAGACGGTCAGCTTCTCCGGCGGCGCCCAAGAGGTGATCCGGGTCTGCGAGAAGTGCAACGGCTTCGTGCGCCGGTGCAAGAGATGCCGCAGGTTCCACCTGGTCTACGCGGGAACGGGCGGCGAGTACGCGATGCCCTGGTGGGTTTCGGAGGAGTGGCTGAAGGAGCATGGGTGCTCCAGGAGGGAACTGGGAGAGGTGCCCATCCCCTTCGTCTGGATGCCCGAGGGCAACGGCCCCCCGGAGTTCGACCTTGCCAGCTACGGGGAGATGGAAGACCAGCCGGGGGGCTACGAGTTGGAGTGGTTCAGTTGACGGCGGGGACGGCGACAGGACGGCTTCCCGTGCCGGGGCGCATTCCATTCATCCAGGGAAGGCGTGGTCCGGTTGCCACGTACCCGGCGTGAGCCAGGCCCGACCCAGCGGCCCGTGCCTCTCCAATGCAGACTTGTGAGAAACCCGCAGGGGCACCTCCACCCCGGCCTGGTCCATCTCCTCCATCGCCAGCCGCAGGAAGTGGGTGGCCGCCAGCTCGTCGTCGAAGACCACCAGCACGGTGGGAATGTAACCGTGGTCGTCCAGGGGCCGCTGTCAATTACGGGTTAGCGTTGACCCACCTGTTACGGGTTGGAGTTGACCCAC
>JAPPJA010000209.1 GCA_028874675.1 Chloroflexota bacterium | reverse complement strand
AGAACAAAACTGCATCGTCTATATCCCGACATTCCTGACTTGACTGAGTACTAGCGCACGGCGCATTGTTGTAGCAGGAAAACCATGCAACCACCAGTTCTCTGCCCTCCACTTCATCTTGTTCTTTTCCCGCGCTGGCTTAACCTTTTGTTTCACGTACTCAAATGGAGCTTCAAATAATGCCGCGTCCTTTTCGGGCATATCAACGCCAAAATCTATTACCCAGATATTGCGGGATCGCTGGGTTATATCCGTTCCATTTATCCAGCGCTTAATGACTTCCGAATTGGAAAGCCCATTCGGATTGTGTTGCTGCAGCATTTCAAGAGCAATTGATTGGGGTATATCGAAATCACCGACTTTGCCAATTCCTTGAAAGGCTAGGTTTCTGTTTGTTGACAGACGGGCTGCCCGAGTTACATCGACCCCACCAGTTAAGTCAGAGTTAATGGCATTTACAGCTTCGCCATCAAGCTCTCTATCTATTTGGGTTCCGTCATCAAAGCAAATGATAGATGTATGTACTGCTGCACCGTCCAAGATCCAATTATGATCAGATACCGCACCAAAGATGTCTCCAGAATTCTTGATTCGTTCAAGCACCGGACGGTTTGACTGAAAGCGTATGGCCTGAGTAGCAAGTAACCCGGCACGTTTACCATTCCCAGCTTCTATTTGACCTCTCGCCTTTTCGAACCAATAACAACAGAGGTCGCTTGAGTTGGGTATGCGTCCACCATAAAGATCATATACTGCACCGACGTAGGCATCTCCCAGGGACTCCCGAAATGGGAAATGCCCCAAAAACGGCGGGTTCCCAACTATAAACTCCGCTTCAGGCCATTCCGGTTCCGTCGGATTGTCCGGGTCCGACAAATCGAGAATCGCATCTCTCTGCTGAATCGTGTCCAGCGACGTCAGAATCGGGCTGTGGTGGTAAGAAAACCCGTTGACCTGGTGCCACTGGATGTAGCCAATCCAAAGCGAAGTTCGGGCCAGTTCCGTAGCGTAGGGGTTAATCTCCAACCCCAGCATCTGGTCCGGCTTCACAGTTGGCTTCAGGTCGTACCATCCCTGGGCCGCCCCGAAGTCTATGGCCTCCTTTTCCAGGTCCAGCAGCGACCGCAGTGTCAGGTAGAGAAAGTTTCCGCTGCCACAGGCAGGGTCCAGCACCCTTACCCCCGCCAGTCGCCCCTGAAATGCTTCCAGTCGCCCGCGCGCCGCCGTGTGGTCATCGTCGTCAATGAGCGCATTGATTTCCCCTCGCGCCTCTTCCCACTCCCGTCGTAGCGGCGCCATCACCACCGGCTCCACCACCAGCATAATGTCTTCCGCGCTGGTGTAGTGCGCGCCCAGCTGGGACCGCTTGGAGGCGTCCAGCGCCCGCTCGAACAGCGTCCCGAATATCGATGGCTCTATGTTCTGCCAGTTCTTCTGGGTGGCTTCCGCCAGTCGCTGCAGGGCAACTGTGCTCAGTTCAACCGTGTCTGACTCGTTGAACAGGTCTCCGTTGAAGTGCGGTATTGTCGTTGGGCCAAACAGGCCGCCCGTCGCCATCTGCTGGAACAGATTCCCAACCGCTACGTTGAACTTTCCTGGCTCTTTGAATTGCTGGCCCACCAGCTCCGTGAACATTTTCCCTGGCAGCAGTCCGGCGTCGTCCGCATACAGGCAAAAGACTATCTGATTCAGAAAACGGGCCAATTTCTCCTGGTCTTCATCCTGCTCTTCCATGTCGGCAACGATGTCCCGGAAAAGACTGGCCGTCTCCCTGGTAACGTCCTCTACCGAGCGGTTGGGCCGCAGGTCCGACGGTGCGTGAAAGACGGCGCGAAGTATCTTCAGGTTTTCGGGGTCGCCCAGTTCCGACACCGGGATTTTGTGCAGGACCGTCTCCATTCCAGGGAAATTGGTGCGGATAATAATCGTCTGGAACGAGGATACTATCAGCAGCGGAGGCGTTTTCAGGTAGATGGAGTACCGCAGCAACTGGGTAAAAGCCCCTTCCAACTGGCTGTCGCTACCCTTGAATTCCCACCCGAAATGTTCTTCCTTGTAGGCATCCGCAGACCCGATCGGCACCTGTTTCTCGAAGGTAAACGCCTCGGGAACTCCAACATCCACCGGCGTCGGGTGTTCCACCAGCCGGCAAATATCCAGGAACATCTCTTGCGATGCCTGCTTCTCCCCAAAAGCAACATCTTTCCATTTGGCCACAAATTCTGCTGGCGTCATTCCACTCCCTGTTTCGTCCAGTTTGCAAATGCGACTACCATCAATGTTAGCCGCTCACTCCACACCGGTCTAGCCAAACCCTCAACCCCCCATACCATCAAATGACAATACCAACTCCCCCCTCTCCCCGTGGGAGAGAGGCCGGGGGTGAGGGCCCCTTCCCCCGCAGGATAACCCACTCCTACCATCAATAGGCGATCCCAAGAAGAAACCCCTCTTCCTTTGGAAGAGGGGCCAGGGCCCTGGGATCATTCCCATCCCCATTAGTGAACATTCGTGCCCATTCGTGGATAAATCCTTTCTTCGTGGACCTTCGTGCCCTTCGTGGATTGAATGGAAAATTTACCCCTTCAGGTGCTGGTCAAAAAACTCGATGGTCCGGGGCCAGGCTACCGCCGCCCCCTCCGCGTTGTGGCGCGCCCCCGTCCAGTCCATAAAGGCATGGTCCGCCCCGGCGTAGGTGTGGAAGGTATGCTCCTTCCCCAGCCTCGTCAGTTCCGCGTCCAGCTTGGCCATATCCTCCTGCGACGGGTTCCGGTCTATCTCGCCAAAGTGGAACAGCATGGGACAGCTGATGTCCCCGGACAGCTCAAAAGGCGTCTTGTCGGGGTCACCCCACTTGCCCATTATGGTCCCCCCGTAGAAGGGGACCGTGGCCTTGAAGATGGGATTGACCGCCGCCATCAACCAGGCGACGCGCCCGCCCATGCAGAAGCCGGTGACCCCGATCCGGTCGTTGTCAATGGCCGAGTTGCCCGTCAGGAAGTCCACCGCCGCGTTCATGTCGGCGATGACGTCCGCGTCGTTCAGGTAGTTCAGCCGCTCCAGCCGGCCACCGTTCAGCTGCTCGTCGGTGTACCGGTGGAACAGGTCGGGCACCACGGCCACGTAGCCCTCCTCGGCGAACCGGTCGGCCATAACCTTGTCAAACTCGTCCATTCCGCCCACGTGGAAGGCGATCACCACGGCGGGAAACGGCCCCGACCCTTCGGGCACCGCGGCATACATATCCATTTCATTACCGTTAACCGTCAACTTGTCCATAAAGGATGGCATTACAGAAAACCTCCGATGTCTGGATTGATCTCGACTTGCCGGCCACACCGGCCTGCCCATTGTAGCAAAGTGACGACTCCCCCATCTCCGCCGGCCCTCCCTGGCCGCCCGACGGGATTTTCATTCCATTCGTGGGCATTCGTGGGCATTCGTGGATAACCCCGCCCTACCACGCCTTCTCCAGCAGCGGCAGCAGCTCCTCGGGACTCGTTACCTGCACCGGGTTGTTGCGCGACGGGCCGTCCTCCAGCGTCATCCGGGCGATTTCGGGCAGGTCCTCCTGGGGGATTTCCAGTTCTCGCAGCCGGTGGGGCATGCCCAGTTCCAGGATGAACTGGTCCACCACCTGCGCCACCGCTTCCGAGGCCACCTCGTCGCTCATGCCCCGGGTGTCCAGCCCGGCCGCCTCCGCCAGCATGGCCTGCTTGTCCGCCGAAGCCGGACGGTTGAACTCCATGACGTAGGGCTGGGTGACACAGGAGGTGTACCCGTGCCCCACGCTGTACTTGACGCCGATGACGTGACCGATGGCATGGCTCAACCCCGACCCCACGCTGGGCGCGCCCATCATCGACATCCACGCCCCCATCAGGCACCCGAGGCGGGCTTCAGAGTTCCCCATATCCTCCCTGGACTGGGGCAGGTGCCTGAAGAGCAGTTCCGCTGCCTTCTGGGTGGTGGCGTCGGTGGCCGGCTGGCTTCCCCGGCAGTACAGCCGCTCGATGCAGTGGTCCAGGGCCTTGACGCCGCTGGACAGCCACAGCCAGTCCGGGGTCCCCTCGGTCATGTCCGGGTCCAGGACTATCAAATGGGCGTACAGCCCGGGGTGCCGCACCCGGATCTTGTGCCCCGCCTGGTCGTCCAGGACGTTCCCGCCGCCGGTGTTGAACTCGCCGGCCGACAGGGTGGTGGGTATGGACACCTGCCGGGGCAGCCTGGCCCGGTCGGCCGTGGACTGGAAGTTGCCCCCGCCCTGGTGCCCCCGTTCCCGCAGGGCATCCTCGGTGGTCAGCCCCTCGGCCATCATCACCCCGATCATGCGGGCGGCGTCGGAGATGGTGCTGCCGCCCACGCCCACCAGCGTGTCCACGCCGTTGTCCAGGGCAATCTGCGTAGCCTCCACCGCGGTGGCCAGGGGCGCCCGCTGCGGCAGGTTGGAATAGACCGCCAGGCACCTGTCGCCCAGCAGGCTCTCCACCCGCTTGACCGTGTCCGTCCGCTCGGCGATGCTCCGCCCCGACAGCACCATCACCCGCTGGCTGCCCAGCCGGTCCAGCTCCGAGGGCAGGTCTTCCGCCCTCCCCTGTCCAAAGATAACCTTCGAAGGTACCGGCGGCTCGTAGGTACCGTACAGTCCGGCCATGGAATCACCTCTCTCCTCAATCTGTTCAGGTTCACCCTTGCCGTGAGTTTAGCCCCAAAGGCCATGGTAAACAACCGCCGTCCGCGGGGCAGCCTGCGTTGACACTGAATAGGGGCCTACCTATACTCAACCCAGGGTAGCCCAACTACCTCCCTCTGCAGGTTCAGGAAGCAGCCATGCTGCCCTGACTCCAAATACCAGGAGGCCATAGCATGACGCAAGCTCACACCCGGGACGGCGGCGACGCCATTCTGGAAGCCTTCCGCAACCTGGGCATCGACTACATCATCTCCTCCCCGGGGTCGGAGTGGGCGCCGGTCTGGGAAGCCCTGGCCCGCCAGAAGGTAAACGAGGTGGATGGCCCAACCTATATCAACTGCTGGCACGAAACCCTGGCCGTGGATATGGCCCTGGGCTACACACGGGTCACGGGCAAGATGCAGGCCGTACTGCTCCACGCGGGCGTGGGCCTGCTCCAGGGCGGCGTGGGCATCCACAGCGCCTACCTCGGCGAGGTGCCAATGCTGGTCTGCTCGGGCGAGGCAAACAGCTACGGCGAGAATCCCGAGCTTGACCCCCAGGGTCAGTGGTACCGCAACCTCAGCGTGGTGGGCGGCCCCAACCGCTTCGTTGACCCCTTCGTCAAGTGGAGCGGACAGGCCACCAGCCCCTACACCCTCTACGAGCAGCTGGTGCGGGCCGGCGAAATGGCCCAGCGCGTCCCCAAGGGCCCGACTTTCCTGGACATACCCATAGAGACGATGATCCACGACTGGGCCCCTCCGGCCAAGATCCGCCGCGTAGCCCAGGCCCCCAAGATACAGCCGGCTACCGATTCCATTGAACGACTGGCCGACCTCATCGCCAACAGCAGCCTTCCCCTGATAATTACCGAAGGGTCGGGACAGGAAGTTGCCGGTTACGAGAGTCTGGTCAACCTGGCGGAAATGATGGGCATCCCGGTCACTGAGAGCTCCTCTATCTACGCCAACTTCCCCAAGGGACACCCGCTGTACCTGGGGACTCCTGAGGCGTACCTGAACCAGTGCGACCTGGTGTTGCTGCTGGGCGCTCGTTCTCCCTGGTATCCACCCAGCGCCGGCCCGGCCAGCGCGACCGTAGTCGCCCTGGGTGAGAACCCGCTGAAGGGACAGATGGTGTACCAGAACCTCCTGGCCGATATGTACGTTGAAGGGGATATGACCCTCACCCTTCGGTTGCTGACCGATGCCCTTGAAGCCAATGGGGCAGCGAAGGGAGCCAACACGGCCAAAATTGCCCAGCGTAGGGACCAGTGGACCGCCGAGCATGACCGCCTGACTGCCGCGCGCCAGGCATCCGAGGAGGCTGCCCGCACCAGGTCCCCCATAGACCCGGTCTGGCTTTGCGCCGCCATCAGCGAGGCCATGCCCGACAACACGGCCTACGCCGAGGAGGTAACCTCCCACCGGGGCCAGGTCTTGCGCCATGTGC
>JAPPJA010000421.1 GCA_028874675.1 Chloroflexota bacterium | reverse complement strand
GAACCGGCCAGTTCCCGGGACCCCGCCACAATATCGGCCCCCTGAGCCTCCGGCGCCAGGAACCGGTCTATCTGTTCAATCGGCATAGAAAGGTCTGCGTCACACAGGAACCTGTACTTTCCTACCGCGGCCAGCATTCCCTGTTGCACCGCCCAACCCTTTCCCCGGTGGACCAGCGTCAGCAATCGCACGCCGGCCCTGTCCCGGCAGAACCCGGACACCAGCCGTGCCGTGCCGTCTGTGCTGCCATCGTCGGCAATCACGACTTCCCAGGAGAACGCTTGGTGGGACAAATAGGAGTGGACTTGTTCCAGCGTAGCCTCAATCCGCGATTCTTCGTTGTACGCCGGAATTACGACGGAGAGATAGGGCTGGGTCACGGGGCCTCCCTGCCGGGTGCTAAAGGCAATCAGTTCTTTTCGCCCAGTTCAAATCCCTCGTGCAATAGTCGGACCGCGTCGGCCACCTGCTCTTCCTTGATGATGCAGGATATCCGAATTTCAGACGTTGTTATCATGTCAATGTTTATGTTGCCTTCGGCCAGTATGCGGAACATCCGCGACGCGTAGCCCGGGGTATTCTGCATTCCCGACCCCACCACGTGTACCGACGCCAGGGTGTCGTCGCTGGCCACCTCGGTTCCACCCAGCTGGGCCAGCAGCCCCTGTACCTCGGCGAAGGCCAGCGAAAGCTCCGACCGGGAAACCGTAAAGCTGATGTCGGTTATTCGTTCCAGGCTCGTGTTCTGCACAATGGTATCCACGCTTATGCCTCTGGCCGCCAGCGGCTCGAACAGGGCCGCCGCTATTCCCGGCCGGTCAGGCAGCGAACGGACCGTAATCTTCGCGACGTTGGCCTGGTAGGCAATTCCCGTAACCTTGACTCGATTCTCTAGCTCATTCACTTCATCTACCCGGTGAATCAATGTCCCTGGCGAATCACTGAAACTGGAGGCCACATAAATCGGGACCCCGTTAACCGCTCCCAGCTCAATGGAACGGGGATGCATCTTCGCGCCGTAGCTGGCCAGTTCCAGCATTTCCTCGTAGTCTATTTCCGTCAGCTTCCGCGCGTTTGGCACGATCCTGGGGTCGGCGGTGTATATGCCGTCCACGTCGGTGTAAATGTCGCACCGGTCGGCATTCAGCGCCGCCGCCAGCGCCACCGCCGTCGTATCCGACCCACCGCGTCCCAGGGTGGTAATGTCCAGGTCATCGGTAATACCCTGGAAACCCGCCACGATGACCACCTTCCCTTCGGAAAGTTCCGACTGCACCCTGCTGGGCTCAATGCTGAATATCCGCGCCTTTCCGTACATATCGTCCGTGTGGATCCCTGCCTGAAACCCGCTCAGCGTTATGGCGTCATAGCCCAGGTTCCGCAGCGCCATCGTCAGCAGCGTGCACGAGACCAGCTCACCCGTCGAAAGCAGCAGGTCCAGTTCCCTGGGGTCCGGGTCTGCGGCCACGGTATGGGCCAGGTCAATCAGCTCGTCGGTGGTGTCGCCCATGGCCGAAGCCACCGCGACAATGCTCTGGCCCGACTCCTTCACCTTGCCAATCCGCCTGGCGACGTTCTCAATCATTTCCGCGTCGGCGACCGAGCTTCCGCCGTACTTGTGCACTACCAGTTCCAAGTCAGCCGGACCTCCATCCGGTAGTACTGTCGATGCGAAACGGGCCCGAGCCGCGGGCGTCCTGAACCTTCAGGCGACAACATGCGCCCCCTTGACGGCCGGTCGAGTTATCTCCAGCCGCGAAGCTATGCCGGTCAATCGGGCAGCCTCAAACATCTCATAGGCCACAGTCATCTCCCGGCCCCGGGTCAGGGCCAGCACCGTCGAGCCGCTGCCCGACAGAAACACTCCCAGGGCTCCCGCATCCCTGGCCGCCGCGAAAATCACCTTGATGGCCGGAAACAGCGGTTGCCGGTAGGGCTGGTGCAGCCTGTCCTGCGTTGCCACATCCAGGTATTGTGGACGGTCCAGCGCCATTCCCGCTACCAGGAGGGCCACGCGTCCCATGTTGAACACCGCGTCTGCCATGCTCACCTGCCCCGGCAGCACTGCACGGGCATCAGCCGTTGCTATCCTCGATTCCGGGATGAGCAACACCGCCTGAACATCCTCCGGCACAGGTATTGGCGCGGTGTACAGCTGCGGCCCATCGGAAACCACCAGTTGAAGCCCTCCCAGCACCGCCGCTGCTACGTTATCCGGATGACCCTCTATGGTCGCCGCCATCTCCAGCAGTTCGTTGTCGGAGTAGGGGTTGTCGCACAGAGCATTGGCGGCTGCCAGCCCCCCCGCAATCGCGGCCGCGCTGCTCCCCATTCCCCGACTGAGGGGGATGGCGTTGTGGCAACGGAGCCGCAACGGCGGCATGGCAATTCCGGCCTCATCAAAAAGAAACTGCATGGACCGGAATGTAAGGTTGCTGGCGTCCGTGGCCAGCTCATCCGCTCCCTCGCCGGAAATTTCAACCCGCGCATTCCCTTCCGTTGGACCGCCGGCCGGAAGCACCTCCAGCCGGTTCCACAGGTCAAGGGCCATGCCCAGGCAGTCAAAGCCGGGACCCAGATTTGCCGTGGTGGCGGGAGCCAGCACTTCTATCGGCTCAAATTCAGTCATCATGTACGAAAATGGGGAATGCGAAATCGATTCTATTCTCTTCCCGGTTCTTGGCGCCAACCCCCGGCCAACTGACGACCTTCCCATTTGAAGGAAGTCGTCATATTCGCGCCGAACAACGGTAAGGGATTATAGAAGCATAACGGGATTTAGGCAACGACAAACGGAGACGATAAGAGTTCAGAGTTGGCGGATTTCCCGCGCCATTCCACCCCGCTATACGGGCAACACCGGTATCCAGTGGTCCTCGCCACGCTTAGCCTCTGTGCTCTGCAGACCTGGCCTGATCCGGCCCCCGCCAAATAGCCCCAATCCGGGCCGCCGCCCCCCATCAACTCCGGACTCCAACATGAGCCGGCCCGTGGTCTGGATAGAGACTGAACCCAACAGCTTGCCCAAATGGTGGCTTGGCGGAAATCCCGCAAGCTGTGATCCGGGTATCTGCCCCGGCCCGCCTTCAGCCCTCCCTTCCCGCCGGCGAACAGGCCGGCAAACTCCCGGGAAAGTTCCTTCACTGCCGTCAGTCCCTGCAGCCCCAGCAGGTCGCGCGCGGATGCGCTTACTGTTTCCTGCCATTCAGGCTTAGCTGTTCCAGAGCATCGAAGGGATCGGCTCTTCCGTTGGTGCTGCCATTGTGCTCCAGGGTTGCGTTCAGGGGCAACAGGGACCGGACCGCCTTGAGGTAGTCCAACGCCAGTCGCGGCAGCAGAAACTTCTCCCTAATCCTTTCCTGGGCAGCCTTGCCCATATTGCTCCGAAGGCTTTCATCCTGTATCAGCTGGACGATTCGCTCTCCGCACTCCTGGGGATTGTTCACCAGGAAGCCGCATACCCCGTCCTCAATCTGGGTTCGGATGCCCCCTACGTTCCCACCGATCACCGGCTGACCCTTCCACATCGCCTCCGAAACCGTCAAGCCAAAGCCTTCTCTGGTGGACTTCTGGAGAATCACCGACGAAGCCGTCTGGAAGGCGTTCACTATCCGGTCGATGGAATCGGGCAGATCGTCCGGGTAAAAATAGGCGTGTATGTCGGGGTCTCCACCGGCATATTCCTTGACGCTGTGCAAAACCCCCAGCGCTTCCGGGTCATCCGCCGCCTGGCTCAGTCCCAGCAGGGCCAACTGGATTCCCGGCGCCGACTCCCGGGCCTGCCGGAAGGAGTCAACAACCCCCCACGGGTCCTTCCAGTAGTCGAACCGCGACACCTGGCACACCAGCGGTCTTTCGGGGTCAACACCCATGGCCGACACTATCTTCAATGCCTCTTCCCGTCCCATCGCGGTGTTCTTGTCGGTCAAAGGGTCTATGGAGGGCGGTGTAATGTAAACCGGATATCGCCCAACTATCCCCTCCGGCACAAACTCGTCCAGCGAGAAGGCCAGCCCGTCATAATAGGACGTCAGCGGGGCCAGCGCTTCCAGGGTCTCTGCATTGGGCGCCGTCAGGTCGATGTGGCACACCCACAGCCGAAGTTCCCCATTCATCTTCGGCAGCTGCATCGCCAGCGGGAGCAGCTGGGGATCATGCAGGAACCAGACATCCGCCTGTAATTCCCGGCTCCTGATGTCTTCCGCCACCTGTTCCGAGCACCTGAAATAGACGTCCAGCTCCTCCGGCGATAGCGACCCGGACGAGCCCTGGAGCAGATTGTGGATTCGCTTTGTGACCTGGAAGAACTGGGAGTCTTCCGGGCTGACCACTATGCGCTCGGTGGCCAGTCCCAGCGAATTCATAAAGGGCACCAGCGACTGAAGAATTTCCGCCACTCCCCCACCGGTTGCCGTACTGTTGGCATGGACAAACCGCATTCCCTGGAACTGCTTTGCCAGGGTTGTCAGTTCATCCATCAGTTTGTGGGGAAGCAGGGACGTGTACTGTTGCAGGGGAAGTTCCGGGTGATTGATCCGCAATAACATTTAAGTGATACCTGAGTTTAGATTGACCGTGGAAAACCGTACGCCCGAGCCCGCGCCACCGGCGGCCTTTTATGGTCGGTGGCATGGCCAGGGGCTTGTCGGGGGCCGGACCGAGCGCCTGCCCCGCTTCGATGGCTAGGCCGCCCCAATTGGGACTTTGCCCACACGCCCGGCCGCCCTTGAATGTACGCCTCACGACCTGAACAGTCTAGGGCACAAATGTTAAGAAAGATTTAACGCTGAAATGACGGCTCCCTGGCGCTATTCGACCGTCACCGATTTGGCCAGGTTGCGCGGCTGGTCCACGTCGCACCCCCGGTCCAGCGCAATGTAGTAGGCCAGGAGTTGCAGGGGAATGGTCGCAAGCAACGGGTAAATGTAGTCCGGAGCCTCGGGCAGGTACAGCGCCTCATCAATCTCGCCATTCAGCTCGATGTCCCCCTCGGTCAGCACCCCCAGCACCACTCCCCTCCGCGCCCTTATCTCCCTGATGTTGCCCGACATCTTGTCGTACAGCGCGTCCCGGGGCGCCAGCGCCAGCGTAGCCATGTTCCGGTCGATCAGGGCAATCGGGCCATGCTTCATCTCCCCCGCGGGGTAGCCCTCGGCATGAATGTAGCTTATCTCCTTCAGCTTCAGCGCCCCTTCCTGGGCTATGGCCGAGTTGATGCCTCGACCCAGATAGAGGAAGCTGTTGTACCCGCTGAACTTCTGCGCCAGCGTCCGGTAATGGGAAACGTCCGCCAGCATCTCCCCGATCAGCCTTGGACAGCGGGCCAGGTCTCCGATTAGCGTGGACCTCTCCCCGGCTGAGAGACGCCCCCGGGCCTGGCCCAGGTACACCGCCAGCAAGAAGAGAATCGTAATTGAAGCAATGAACGTCTTGGTGCTGGCGACGCCAATCTCCATGCCCGATCCCATCAGCAGGGCCCCGTCGGCCAACCGCGCGGCTACGCTTTCCTCCACGTTGCAGATGGCCAGCACCCTCGCCCCCCGCTCCAGGGCATCCTCCATGGCGGCTATAGTATCTGCCGTCTCCCCCGACTGGCTGATGGCTACCACCAGCGTTTGGCGGTCCAGGTAGGGCTCCCGGTACCGGTATTCCGACGCGCTCTCCACCTCCGCCGGCAGCCCGGAAAACCGCTCAATCAGGTAACGCCCTGCCAGCGCGGCGTTCAGGCTGGTGCCGCACCCGGTCACCACCACCCTTCGGAATTCCTGGATCTCCTCATCCGAATAGGGGAAGTCCGGCAACTCCACCCGGCTGGCGTCAAAATTCACCCGACCCCGCAGCGCCCCCGCCACCGCCTGGGGTTGCTCCATTATTTCCTTGAGCATGAAATGCCGGTAGCCGCCCCGGTCCACCAGCGCGTCCTGCGGAAAAACGGTGCGCATCTCTTTCTGGACTTCATTGCCCGCCAGGTCGAAAATCTCGACGCCCTGCCGGGTAACCTGGGCCATTTCTCCCGGTTCCAGGTACGCCACCGGACCCGGCCTCTGGCGGAGTATCGGTAGAGCCGCCGGCAAGTCGCTTCCCACAATGCCTTGTCCGTCCCGGTGCGCCACCACAATTCCCCCAGCGTGGCC
>JAPPJA010000535.1 GCA_028874675.1 Chloroflexota bacterium | reverse complement strand
TGCGGCGCCAGGCTGTCCCCTGTCCTAGACCGGCAAGGCCGGCTCATCCGACTCGTGGGCCAGCTGCAGGTCAACAGTGTTGGCGTTGAAGGCCAGCATCGCGTAATAGCCCATCAGCGTCACCAGCTCCACCAGCGCCTGGGTGCCAAACTGGTCGTGGGCTGCCTGAAAGGTCTCCTGGCTTACCCGGCTCCCGGTAAAAAACTCGTTGGCCAGGTTGATTACCGCAGCCTCCGAGGCGGACAACTTCGGCAAGGGCTGCCGGTCCCGCAGGGCGTCTATCAACTCATTGCGCAGGCCCGACTGCCTGGCGATGGGTACGTGCCGGTCCCAGATATATACGCAGTCCTTGGCCCTGGCCGTGACCAGCATGGCCAGTTCCCGCATTTCGTGCGGCACGCTGGACTCGTTGCGCACGTACTCCCAGAAGGGCGTGGCCCTGCGGGCCATTTCGGGGCTGTGCTTCAAAATTGACATTGGCCCGGTGCCTATCCCACCGGGGGCCGCAGCGAGTTCGTCAAAAGCCTCTCGCATATCTTCCGGCACGCTGTCCCTGGTAACCGGCGGTATTCTGGACATTGGCAGACCTCCTTGATTCTCACTTTCTTGCTCGAAATTATCTGCCCCAGTGTAGCCGTGTCCCCGCTGGCTTTCAAATTTCAGGCAATGGTGGGTAGCGCTGCCTGTAGTCCACGAGACCATTTCCCTTGACTGAGTTTTCCCGCCCGCCTACAATCGGTTACCGGGCCCTATACCCTAAGGCCCATCTCTCAACCGGCTTTCAACCAGAATTGCGCAGGAGCACTCAAACACCATGTCGCTAAAAGTGGGCAGGATTCCATACATGATCTGCGAACCCTTCTACTTCGACACGGAGCGGCGGGGTATGCAATTGGTGGATACCATGCCCAACCGCGCCGTGGCGGAAATTGAAGAGGGTGTCATCGACGCTGCCCTTGTCCCCGTAGTGGACACATACGGGAAGGACGACGTGTTGCAGCCCGTGGGAGGCTTCTGCATTGCCAGCACCGACCGGTCCGGCAGCGTCTTTCTTTACTCCAGGGTCCCCATTGAGGAATTGACCGGCGCCCGGATCGGGATCATCGAAGACTCCCGCACTTCAATCAAGCTCCTCCAGGTCTTGCTCAAGCTTCGCCACAAGGTGGAACCTGCCGAGTTTGTGGGCCTGCGCGACGATCACGACGCCTTCATGGTTATGGGAGACCGTGGACTGCGGCAGCGCCGTGGGGCCCGTGGCTTTGAGTACCGCTACGACCTGGGTGAGCAGTGGTACGAGTGGACTCGCCTGCCCTTCGTGTACGCCCGCTGGATGGCCCGGCAGGGTATCGACTCCCAGGCCCTGGCAGTCCTTGAGGACACCCTTTATGTGGGACTGGAAGACGGCGTGGACACCCTCTATCACATCTCCGAGCCGCGCGAAAACCTGCTGATGCTGCCCCGGGACGTGGTCGAATATGTCCAGGGCATTCGCTTCTATCTCGGTATGACCGAGCAAAAGTCCATGCGAATATTCCAGGAATACACCCAGCAGCTGGATTCCTGACAGCGGCCCGGGGACCTCTTCCTCTTCCGATGGGGAGGGGAGGGAGCGGGTAGGAGCCCACCCCCCAGTTCCCTATGTTTTTGGACGACGGGCCGCGATGGCTGGCTGGCAGGCACGGATTCAGGCACTTAGACTGCCCTCAGCATGGTTTACCCGCGAAGGCAAATGCCCCGGGAATACCAACGATCCATGTAAATGCTGAATAGACTGCCGGACCATGGCGATGCAGACTATCAGTCTTTATTTCCAGGGGTAGCCCGGTATCGCGGAATCCTTCGAGTCCCACTAACTTTCGATGCCCTTGCTGGCAAGTCCCAAATGACCAGAGTTACCGACGCCGGTTTCAAAGTCACAGGAAAGACTACCTTCATATGTGACTATTCGCCTCCCCGTTCCGGTAGCCCCGGCCTCGTGGAAGTTCCACCCGCCGGCGCGGACTTCCTGCTGGTGAACAGAAACCCGGGGCGGGCAGTGCGCGCCGACTCTGCCATGCTCGCGGCGGAAGTGCGCCGGCGCACCGGTCAGGAAGCCATCTTCGCCCTACTTACTCGTGACATGAACCGGCTGGCCCTCCAGTCTTACCTGCTCGGTGCGCAACTGCTGGGCCTGGAAAATGTCGTCGTTGCCCAGGGCGACCCATTCACTGCCGTCCAACCCGGCGAACCCGTCCCCGTCCGCGACTATCTTCCCACCGGGCTGATTGCCTCCATCAAGCAGATGAACCAGGGCATCGACTTCCGGGGCCGACCACTGGAATCCCCCACCAGCTTCTGCGCCGGCGCTACCCTGGATCCAAACGGGGACCTGGACCATCAGGCCCAACTGGTCCATCGCAAGATTCAATCAGGCGCAGACTTCCTCATCAGTCAGCCAGTATTCAACCCCGCCGATGCAGTCAGGTTCGAGAAAAAATACACTGAATCTTTCCAAAACCAAGTCCCAATCCCCATCTATTGGGGCCTGCAATTGCTGGAAAAAGGAAGCGTCTCAATGCGCGCCGTGCCGGAAGAGACGCTGGAACAGTTGGAAGCCGGTCGTTCCGGGGTGGAAATCGCCCTGGAAATCTTCCAAACCTTCAGACAGGCTGGACTCCACGACATCTATTTGCTGCCCGCCATAAGGCCCAGCGGCTTCCGCGACTATGACGCCGCCCGGAGATTCATGGCCGAGGCGCGAGAGGCCACCTGACGGGGACAGGCCCTAATCTCCTGGGTTATGACGGAAAAGCAATAGTGGAAGCGTCAAGCGGTCTTCCCGTCTTGCCGGCAAAGGCCCCTTGAAACAGTTCGAGGCGGATAACCGGACAAACTGGATGTCAACAAGAAACGGGCGGGAAAACTCCCGCCCGATCAATCCGCAACTGAAAGCTGACCGTTACCCTATCCGCGCGAATCAAACACTTCCTTGGCCACCCGCACAGCGTTGGCGGCCGTGGGCCACCCTGCGTAGAATGCCATGTGGGTTATTATCTCTCCAATCTCCCCTTTGGTAACGCCGTTGTCCAGGGCCCGATTAATGTGTCCCCTCAGCTGTTCGGTACGGTAAAGCGCTACAAGGGTAGCAACCGTAATCATGCTGCGATCCCGCTTGGACAGTTCGGGTCGTTCCCAAACGTCTCCAAACAGTACGTTGGCGCTCAGTTCCGCCATCTTGGGCGCGATTTCGCTGGCAGGATTGGGTGTTGTCATCGGTCATTCTCCTTACCTTAGAGTTGTTCTTTGCTGTCCCCGTAGTGTTCACGTTTGCAGAATGGCGCCAGGTATCCTGACCCCGGGTCAGGCGGAAACTCCGTCGCCCCAGGTCACTCCAAAGTCGGCCCGCTCGACCACCTGGCCCGTAAAGGACCTGGCAGTCTGGCCGGCCAGCCAGACGGCGGCTTCGCTCACTTCGTCCGGCTGGACCATGGGGATGTGGGCGGTTCCGGGCCAGTCGCCCCTCCGGTTCATCCAGGTATCTACCCTGCCCGGGCTGAAGAGATTGACGGCTAGGTTGTGGGGCCTTACCTCTTCGGCCAGGCTCAGAAACATTCGCTCCAGGGCGGCCTTGCTCATGGAATATCCCACGCGCCCTTCCCGGTAACCCCTGGCTGACCCCGAAGTTACGCCGATTATGGAGCCGGACGAGCGGCCCAGCATGAAGGGTAGGGCAAACTTGCACAGCAGCAGAGGAGCCCGGACATTCACCGCCAGTGTGCGGTCCAGCAGCTCCGCGTCCAGGTCAATGACCGGCGACTCGCAATCAATTCCGGCGTTGGAAAACAGGATATCTATGCCGCCATACCGGTCGGCCGCAGTGCGCGCCAGGTGGTGAAGGTCTGAGGGGTCGCTCACGTCGCAGCGTATGGCTATGGCGTCCCCGCCCTCTTCCAGAATGCTGCCGACGGTATCGTGGATGTTTCCGGAAGCATAGCGCTCAAACTCCGACCCCGGCGGAGCCTCGTCCTCAGTCCGGGATGCCACGACCACCCGCGCGCCGGCCCTGGCCAACCCCTGGCTGACCGCTCGGCCTATGCCCCGGCTGCCGCCAGTGACTATGGCGACCTTTCCGGTCAAGTCCACGCCGCGCGCCCCTAGCTGGCCGGCCGGAACTTGGGCAGGCTGATGGTTTCGGTCAGGTCGTCGAAGGTTACTTCCACCGCCATGCCGCACTTGATCACTTCAGGGTCCGGTTCTATGTCAATCAGGTGGGAGATGATGCGCGCGCCCTCTTCCAGGTCAACAATCACAGGAACGTAGGGGACCATGTCCCGAAAGGCCGGCGTCGGCGCGCGGTGGACAATACAGAAAGTGTGGACTGTGCCCTTGCCGCTGCTCTTAACCCAGTCTGTATTGCGGGAAAAACACTTGGGACAAATATCCCTGGGATAGAAATAAACGTTGCCGCAAGCAACGCAACGCCGCAGCCACAGTTCGCGCTCCTTGCACTTTTCCCAGTAATAGTCAGACTCCGGCTGCGGTACGGGCGGGGTTATCGGGGGGGCGGGTTGATTCTGCTGGGTCATCCGATGCTCCTTCTGCCGACTCTCCGGCCACCGCCGAAGGGTCAGCTGGGTCCAGTCTCTTGCTCTGATCGCCTTCCGGGAAGTCAGTTCAGCATAAGAACAAAACAAACCGCCGTCAAGCTGAATTCACACTCCGGTAGCGTTGCCATTCAGGTGCTTGATACAGGCGGGGAGATCAGCCCAGTCCTGATTACACCTCCACCGTTCATCCGGTGCGATGCTGCCTGATATGGAACGCTTCCTCACACTCCAGGCGTGTTCATCGTGCCAATAGAGACCATGCCAGGAGTTCCCACACGCTTTACCAGACAGGCCCCGTATGGAGGTGAAAACGCTGTGACTACAACCCGCTGCCCCCAACTTGCCAGTCTTGAGACAGGTTCCTGATTTCGCACCCGAGAATAGCGGGCATAGCGGCATCCTCACCCGTTGTCATTCCCTCAATTTCGGTTTATCGTTCCTCCTGAAGTATTCAGGAAATTCCACTGAAATGGAGTAGTGGCATGCGCATTGCGGTAATGGGTGCGGGCAGTATTGGCAGCTACTTCGGTGGCACACTGGCCCTGGCGGGCAACCAGGTCACTCTCATCGCCCGGGGCGAACACCTGGCAGCCATCAGGGATGACGGCCTGCGCATCCAGACCGACTCCGAACTGCTTACAATCCCCTGCGGCGACGCCCTTCAGGTTACCAGTGACCCGACTGCCGTCGGGCCCGTTGACCTGGCGCTATTGACCGTCAAGACTTACCAGAATGATTCGGCCGTCCCCGCAATGCGGCCCATGGTTGGTCCGGAAACCAGCGTTCTGTGCCTTCAAAACGGCATAGACAGCTACCGGGCCGCTGCCCAGGTTCTCGGCAACGAGCGAGTCCTGCCCGGAGCCGCCTACATCGAGGCCGCGCGCCTGGGCCCTGGCCTGGTCCAGCAAAGCGGCAGCGTTGTTAGAATTGCCTTTGGCGAACCCGACGGCAGCGACAGTCAGCGAGGCAGCACTATCCAGGAGACGCTGGCCAGCGCGGGAATCAGCGCCCGGTTCAGCCAGGACATACAGCAGACCCTGTGGACCAAGTTCCTCTTCATTGCGACAATGGCCGGAGCCACCAGCCTTTCCCGCGAGACCATGGCCCGGATAATGCCCCGCCCCGAATGGCGCGCGGTAATCGTCAACTGCATGAGGGAAATCGAGACCGTGGCCCATGCCACCGGCATAAACCTCGACCCTCGCATCGTCGATAACACTGTGGAATACATAGAGGGAGACCTGGAAGACATGCACGCTTCCATGCACGCCGACATCATGGCCGGTCGCCCCCTTGAACTGGAGGCATTGAACGGAGCCGTGGTACGGGCAGGCAGGCAGGTTGGTGTTCCCACCCCCATCAACGACGTTATATACGCTGCCCTCAAACCCTTTGCAGCCGGCAGATGAGGTCCACTCCCTTGCTGCCGTCGTGCTTCAACCGGGCAATACGGGTCGTGGCCCTCGCCTTGATGGCATTGGCCCTGGCCTGCACTCCCGCGGCAACCCCCGACTCCGGCGGGGCCTTGCCCGAAACCACGGAGGCGCCCCCGGCAGTAACCCAATCC
>JAPPJA010000485.1 GCA_028874675.1 Chloroflexota bacterium | reverse complement strand
GGTTACAGAAGCTGCTTATACTTGGCGCGTGGTACTTCTTTGGGTAGTGATCGACTATGAGAGTTCTTATTTGGTTCTTGGAAGAGTCGGTTAGGTCCTCCGTACCAGTGTAGTAATCGACGCCCACGGATTGTTGTCTGAGGAAGTCGTTGACTGCGTGGGTCTTGTCACCGCCTCTGACGATCCAGGTTGCCATGGTTTCACTACCGGACGTATGTGGGTATGGGTTTGCCCCCTGGTTCCAACGCGGGGGGGGTCATTAAGTAGGTTGCTCATGCCAGCAGCTTTCGGGCTGCTGCTTTTGCTTGGCTCAAGGGCCCACGGTTAGGCAGATTTCCTGTCCATTTTGCTGCGTTGATTGCCCCTCTGAGGCCATGCCGCGGTCCTTTTTGGATTTGGTTTCGGGCCTTCTGTTCCTGGCCATAAAATAAACCTCCAACGAAACCCACGCGTAACTGTTCAGAGTCAGTGATTCGCCGTGACCTGCGATGCGTCATTCCGGCGCAGGCCTGGGTCAAGCAGGGTTGGCGCGAACTACAGACCAGGAGTTGCAAGGTTTCTGGATACCGGCCTCCGCGGGTATGACGGGACTGGCTGAGAAGGTAATCCCCTGACTCTGAATTGTTACACCCACGCTGAAGGTGTTGCCAATGGCCGGGACGGACTGGTAATATCAGCCTTGCCCTGGGCATTAGGAGCCTGCCTGTCTAGAGCGAAGGTTCCGCACAAGTCCCCGCCGCTCGAACGGTGGGGCTTGTTGTTTTGGGATGGCGATATTGTAGCATAACGCTAGGAAACTACATAGGCGCTTACGTAATTTTTCTGGCCATCCAAAGGCTCGGCCCAAGTTGCTGAAGATTATCCGCTCAGAAATGTAAGAATCTAGGTGGTGTAGCCACCCCTACCCCGAATCTTCTAAAATTCCCCATACCCCAAAAGCAAACGGAACCCTTCTTGGTAGAGAAAATGCGCAACCGACTGAGGAATCTACGGAAGTCAGCCCTGCTTTTTGCAGGTCTATACGCAGCAATTCTAGACTTGCCTTGTTCCTCTACGGTGTGCAAGAGCTGGATATGACCCTCGGAGAAATTCTCGGGGTCATTAGTGTTTGGTTAATGTTCGGCGTCCTCATGGGAGATCGAAAGATTCCGGACCAGAGCCTGAGGGAATTTTTAGATGAGCATGCTGACTCCATCGCGGTACTTGCAATCTTCGCCTTTGTCCTATTACTGATTTACATGGTTCTAAAGACAACACCAGACAATGCAGTCATGGGGACTTGGGAAATGATAGTACTTGTCGGCATGTCTGCAGGAAGTTGGGTCACGGGATTCTATGCAGCTTCCCTTCGCAAAAGGGTAAACAAAGACACTAACTCAAGAAAGAACGGTCCCATGACAGACACTTACGTTGAAGAAGGAAAAGCGTTAATGACGCTGTTGGAATCGTTGGTCATTAGGGTTATGCGAGATGCAGAAGATAACGGTGAATTGCTAGGTCCCAACGAAATCAACCGACGCGCTGGCCTCTTTTTGGACCAGGCTGTTCGCTCAGCGGACCGGGACTGGATAGGTACTGGCGTACTCAGTTCTCTCGAAGCCAAGGGCGTAGTAGAGAGGCTTCCGCGGGGGAAGCGACGGTTAGTTGCCACGGGGAATGGCCGGACATGAACCCTCCGGATAACAAAGATACTCGTTGCTCTTACAGACTGAGCAAACCCGGGGTGGTTGAGTTCCGGCGGTGTACGGACAATCAGGTGATGGCAACCCTGGACATTGGGCTGCACGACGCATATTGATCCACTCGGGACTTCCCTCAAGCACCATTAGGTGCCCACCTGCCAACCATTAGTTTGGGGTCAAAATGGGTGGATCCCAACTCGAGAATGTAGTTAGAGGAAATTCACAATTTTAGAGTGACGGCGTTACAACCTGAGAACTCTGGTCTATCGCATTGACCAATTCGCAGACCGCGTGGCAGAGCCTGCGGAAAGAACGAGATCTGTTGTGGGTTAGGTCAAGGTCAATATGATAGGTAAGATTCTCTTGGTCTCCAGTTTCTTTGTAGCTTCTGCCGTTCGGCATACGCTGTGTGAGCCAAGCTTTCGCACCCTGAATGTCTTCAACATTTTCGGGAGCGTTAACCGAAGCATCAATTCCCAATCTTGTCCTGATCCCTTCGCCGCTAGACTCTGATAAGCTGGAGATGAACCAGGTTTCGTATTGAGGAAATTCCGCTACTAAGAATCGTGCAACAACTGTCCGGAATCCGCTGCTCCTTTGACGAAAGGCAATAAGACGTGATGAATCTACTGAGGACGAATTCCGTTTATCTTGTGAAGTCGGGAAGCATTGGTGGTTGCGGGATGCTGCCGGAGTGAGTTAGCTTCGGTGACCGAAGGGAGCGTAACAGCTAAAGGGTCGTCGTTGCTAATGAAGCGAATTCGGCTCCCCCGGACGCCTGCCGGTCTGCCCTCACCTGCAGCGGTCCCTTGTCCGTTAAAGCCCACAGATTCTCGTTGCTCTTTACGGCCATCACATGAGGAATATCCTTACGTTCCAGCCACAACCGCAGGTTGCGGTCGCTGCCGTAGACCTCGTCCCCGGTAAACCCGGTGAAGGGAACACCCGATTCCAGCACCCTGTCAACCATCTGTTGCGCCAGTTGCGGCTCGGTCCGGAATACCGTGTCCTCCGGCACGCAGGCTTTTCGGCGCAACTCCCGGTCATCGGCCAATAACTGGGTTAGGTGCAACTCCCGGTCCAGCAATGCCCTACCCCTGGCTCCAGCATGGGCTAGGAATACGCCAACCTGGCAGTTCTCGATCTGGCCAACAGTGCCGCTGTACTGACGCTGCACCCCAGCCGACTTGTCGCCCTTCTTGATGAACCCTGTCTCGTCCACCACCAGAATTCCGACGGCGTCGCTCAGATGCTCTACCACGTAATCCCTGAGGTCATCCCGAACTAGGTCCGCGTCCCACAGGTAGTTGTAAAGCCGACGCTGCACCCCCTCTGGGGTGGCGTCCCCGGCCCGTTCAGCCAGTTGCCAGCCGTTCTTGCGTTCCACTGGACTGAGTAGCCCTCTCAGATATGCCAAAGCCCGGCGAAGCGGCTATGGCCGCCGAAATCGCCCGGCGATGCACTCGTGCACCCGTTCTATGCCATCGGCCCACCGGCCCACTTCCGCCACCTCGTTTCCCCAAGTAACCACGACCTCACCTCATCACCAAACAACTGGCCCAAATCTACCTGTTCTTAATCTGCGACTGTAGTATTAAGCAGCTCTAGTTGCTGGCCGCAGGTGCCTTCCTCATTGGTAATGGTTGATGCTCCCCGGTGTCTCAGCACCGAGGGTTCGCACTTCTCAGTGCTGGGGCATTTCTGGCTTGCAGACATTATATCCTCCGGGAATAGCGAACGGGCCGGGGCGATGCCCCTGACCCGTTGTTTAGTCTCTACGATGCTCTGGCGGGGCTGTGGATGCGCCTTATGCTATTCCGATGCCGCTTCCTCGTACAGACGCTTTAGCTCATCGTCTTCCCACTCGATACTGGCTGCAGCCTGAATGTCCAGACCGAAGGCTACCCGTGCTTGCCAGACTTCATCCTCGGTGGAATTTTCGTCTATGCCTACATCGGCATAATGGTCGGCGTACACTCGATTGAGCAGGAGCGCATCCCGGTAATCTGGTTCTGCGGCCACCCAGAAATCAGCCTCACTCATTCCCGTGTCTGCAATCGCTGCTTGGCAAGCTTCAGCCCCCGGCCCGGTGCAGTCGTATTTCCGCCTTTGGATGAAGGCTGCAACATCCTTGTCGGTGGGTGTTAAGCCACGGTTCAATGCTTCGGCGACTAGTGCCTTGCGGTGGATGATTGGCACTATCGCCCTCTTGTCGGCTTGGGAGTCCGTGAGAGTGGAATCGAATTGCTTGTTGATGGCGGATGCCTTGCGGACGACACCACGGGTGACGGGGAGTCCCGACACACGGGCCACGACCGTATCATCGCCCTCCGCCTGAGCATAGATTTCGGCGGATCGACCCGGTTGGGCGAGGGTAACGGAATAGGTGACCGCCCCCAGCACTAACGCCAATGCAGCCATGGCGGTTAGGGCCATTACTTTGCGTTTCATAATCGTTCTCCCCCTCTGTTTCTAATATACGCTATAGTCGTGCAGGGTAAAAGTCTTCACAGTACACCAGCACGACAGGAAGTAATAAAAGCCGTTGTTATCGTCCCGCAGACCGAGCCTGATTGACCCCTCGGCATCGATCGGCCAAGACGCCCGGTATACGTTCACCGAAGACTGATAGCACTTGCCATAGTCGTCCTCCCCAATCCAGCAGTTATCCACCGTGAAAAGGGAGAGAGTATAGGTGCTACCGCTCTTGTACTTTATCTTGGGGTCGGTGAAGCCGTTGAAGCAGAATTGGTAGTAATCGTGCTCGCAGTCCCCGTTCGGTACAAGACCGCTGTTGGAATGGGCATAGATAGACATATACTCCCCGACTTTGCGCTCTGAGGAAGATGCGCTGGTGCGCACGACTATGGTGGCAAAGTAGAGTGACCCGCTATGCTTGACCGTATCCCAGTGGTTCTCATTCCTTGACGATGTGTGGGCCTCGATTGAGTCGGGCGTGAACGAAAGTACGCCGGTTACGGCAAGGCCGAAAACTGCCATTGCCAGCATCAGCACCACCTTGTTAGGGGGGGACAGCCTCATACCAGGGTCTTTTCATTCTAAGAAAAGAGGTTTAAGGTCCAGGGAAGAAGAAGGTGGGGTGAGGAAGATGGGATTGAGGGAAGCATTGGAGCGAGTGCCGGACCACCGGAGGGGCCAGGGTCGGCGTCACCCAATGGGAGCGATTTTGTGCCTGGCAGTATGCGCCATGTTGTGCGGCGCCCGTAGCATGTACGCCATAGCCCAGTGGGGTCGGGATCAGGGAGCCACCACTGGTCAACTTTTGGGGTTCAAGCTGGGGAAGACACCCTGCGTAGCCACCTTTCACCGAGTGTTCAAGGATCTGGATGTGGATGCCTTTGAAGGGGTGCTGCGGGAATGGGTGAGGGATAGCGGGATAGACCTGGGAGAGGTGGTGTCGTTGGACGGCAAGACCCTGCGCGGCATTCACGGGGAAGAGGTGCCTGGAGTTCACCTGGTGTCGGCCTATGCCACGAAGAGCGGGACGGTACTGGCCCAGGCAGCGGCCCCGGGGAAGGGTCAGGAGTTGGCGGCGGCCAAAGCAGTGCTGGGTCAGATTCCGTTGCAGGGCCGGGTAGTGGTGGCGGACGCCCTGTTGACGCAACGGGAAGTGTGCCGGCAGGTTATAGCCGGTGGCGGGGATTACCTGTTGCCGGTAAAGGAGAACCAACCCACTTTGCACCAGGACCTGGTGGAAGCCTTTTCCCCCACTGCAACCTGAAGGGGGTCGTGGTCCAGCAGTGGCCCCCTGGCAGGCCCAGGAATGGCGGGAGCGGGGAGCAACGCTAAGGGTGTGGGTGGATGCCGAGTCGAAGCCCCGTCACGGACGGTGGGAACGGCGGGAACTGTGGGCCTTGGCCGACCCAGAGCTAAACGGGTATGCGGGCAGTGCTGGGACGGTGGGAGAAGGGTGGCCTCACCTGCAGCAGGTGTGCCGGCTGGAGCGGCAGCGCACAGTAAAGGGGCGGACCCAGGTGGCGGTGAGCTATGCGGTGACCAGTCTGCCCCCAACCGCCGCTGGAGCGGAGCGTCTGTTGCAGATTCTCAGGGAGCACTGGCACATCGAAAACCGGCTCCACTGGGTAAGGGATGTCACCTTTGACGAAGACCGGTCCCAGGTAAGAACCGGCGCCGCACCCCAAGTGATGGCCTCGTTACGCAACCTGACAACCACCCTGGTGCGGCGGGCTGGACATAGCAACGTAGCCGCTGCCCTGCGCCGCCACGCCGCTCACCTTTCCGAGACCCTCATCCTGCTGGGCATTCCTTAACCCACCCAAGAATGAAAAGACCCTGTGTAGGCGAAGGAGGGTGGTTGACCGGCAAGCCGAAAACTGATAAGAGTCCAAATCAACGGCGCTCAGAGTGGCCGGATGACTGTGATTACCACTGGCCTTAAGTCCCTGAATAATGTGTTGATGTTCTACGATTAGGTCACCTGCTAATTGGTCAGCGAAAATGTCA
>JAPPJA010000541.1 GCA_028874675.1 Chloroflexota bacterium | reverse complement strand
AGAGAATTCCAGCCCCAGACCCTATCTCTCACAACAAGTTTGACTGAGTACTAGGTAGACAAGAGCATTGGAAGTTCCTATCGACCCCAACGTAACAACGACACTTCACGGCAGATCGCGCAGGCGTGAACCTGCCTCCGACTGCCAGAGGAGCCCACAAGCAGAAACAGGCCAACAGCCCCACCGGGAAAGCAAACACTCTGGCCTGTATGCCCCGAAACGGGCGGCAGTTCTTCTTAAATCCTTCGGATAGCTAAAACTCACTTGCCATTGCCACATGTTTCAAACGCAATAATACACTTCTCATATCCTTTAGCATGTAAACTAGGAACAGCCGTAGGCGCCAGAAGTGTGGAACAAGGGGCGACATCCGCGGTTGGTTCTTGGTCGTTAGACAGGAATGCACCTTCCATACCTGCTACAAAATCCTCTTTCCAGCGGAACATCCACAGTTATTGGTGGCAGTAAGGTTCTACTTTCCTTGGTCTTTAGGATTGGTCTTTAGGAATAGTTGGCTTGATGTCAGTTCTTCAGAGGTTCCCTACTTTGGTTTTACCACGGCGATTTCTAGGGGAGAAAGCGTTATGAGAAAGTTACCTTATCGTATTGTTGTTTTGACATTGTCGCTGACATTGCTTGGACTTTTCTTCCTCGCCTGCCAGCAACCGGAAGACGAGGTGTTCCGGATTGGAGTAATGGAATCCCTGACCGGTCCCGGTGAAACCTACGGCACGGTCATCAGCCAGTCCAAGGAAATGGCCCTCGCGGAGATTAATGCCGCCGGGGGCATTAACGGCAAGCAGCTGGAACTGGTGGTGGAGGACTCCAAATGCGGAGCACAGGACGCCATTACCGCCTACAATAAGCTCACCGACGTTGACGGTGTCAAAATCATCCTCGGGACTTCCTGCAGCGGCGCCATGCTGGGAGCCGCCCCCCTGGCCGAGGAAGACGGCGTGGTCCTGTTCTCGGCGTCGGCCACTAGTCCGGACATAGAGGACGCCGGCGACTACATATTCCGTACGGCTATAAATGATGCCAAATTGGGAGTCGACGCCGGCAACACCATGTGGGCCGACGGCGTTCGCACCCTCGCCACCATCAATGAGAGCACCGATTACGCGGAAGGTGTCCAGAAGACCACAGTTGAACAGTTTCTCAAGAGAGGCGGCACAGTCGTGGCTGAAGAAAAGTACGCCTCTGACGTCACCGACTTCAGGACTCAACTAACAAAACTGTTCGCGGTAAATCCCGACGCTGTGTTACTCGCGGCTCAGTCCGAATTTACCGGCGGCACCATAGTGAAGCAGGCCAGGGAACTCGGGTTCACCGGCGCCTTTTACTCCGAAGTCGTGCCCACGGGTACCACCGCCTTGGAAATCGCCGGAGATTCGGCCACGGGCTTGAAGGCCATCATTCCCAGCCCCGACCTGGAAACCCAGAAGGGGAAGGATTTCCTGGGGAACTTCAGGACCAGGTACGGCTACGTTACTTTGCCCTGGTTTATCGGGTCGGCTTATGACACCGCCCACATCGCCGCCGAATGTCTGCGGCAGACCGATGACGATCAGGATGCCGATGGATTCAGGGATTGCCTTTACAGCATCAGCTGGAGCGGGACCATCGGTGACAATTACACCTTCGACGAGAAGGGCGAGGTTGTGGGTCTTTCCAACGCCGTTGTGGAGGTGCTGCCCCTGCCCCAACGTACCGAGGAAAACAACGGTTACAGGGTGCTGGGTTCAGCCCCGCGCGAATAGCCTCGACTGCTTTTGCGAAACACCGGAAAGGGGATTGACCTGGACAGGCTTCGGTCAATCCCCTTTTGATCGCCGCGATTTCAAGCCTGGTTGCTTCCATTGCCTTCTGCGGAAGGGAGTTTCAGGGATGCCTACCATGCCAGGTTCGCCGTATGGGTGGTATCCCCATTTTCATTTCCCAACCCCGGCAACTCCAACCAAGCCGCTTTGTGGATGGGGTTAGGGATTCTCTGGATAAATGGATGTTTGTGTCATACCGAAGGTAGAGCAGGCGGCGCCCAGGGAAGAGGACCAGACGGATCGGCCAACCTGCGCCGATGGGGACTATCGTGTGAAGCTGGAAACCAAGGTCTCCTTGGACCGCCCCGGCCCCGGAAGATCTGTTATGCGAGGCGGAGTTGGTGTGCCGGTTTGGCGGGTTGAAGTTGTCGGAGCCGATACCCGATGAGAGCGCCATACTGCACCTCCACCACCTGCTGGAGCGACATCAACTGGTTCAGGAGCTGTTTGAGGAGTTTAAGGGATACCTGGCTCGGATTCGCCCGCTGTTCCACCGACCGGCAGGACCTGGGTGTCGCCGAGGACCGTATCTACACCGACCACGGCCTCTCGGACGCCAGCCGCGCCCGACCCGGCCTGGACGGGAACCTTCCGTTCCATTGACGGGAGCGGACTGATGCACTGCGGGGTACGCACCGACCACTCGGTGGAGTGCTGGGGCAGCGACAGCGGGAGCATCAACCTGGCTCAATTCCTGGAGGGCGCTTACCAATCGGTGGCGGTGGGGAACTTCTCGCTGGTCTACCTGTGCGGCGTGCGGTTGGATGGAACCCTGCGTTGCCAGGGAAACCACCAGACCGGGGAGATTTCGCCCCCTGCCGGACCCTTCAGGTCGGTCAGCGCCGGCAGCACCCACGCCTGCGGCGTCCGCGTTGACGGCACGGCGGCGCGCTGGGCCACCCACGAGGAGGCCTATGACGGGGACACCAGCCAGCTGACTCCCCCCGCCGGCAGGTTCCGGTCAGTCAGCGCCGGGGGCAGATGGAACCACGGCAGCGAGTTCAGTTGCGGAATTCGTGCCGGCGGCAGCCTCACCTGCTGGGGCAGGCCGGCTTCGGCGGCCCTGAGAAGCCTTTTGGAAGACTGATTCCCGGCCGAATGCCCTGACGGGGCGGAAGACGCCTGGGACGGGTCGGGGAGGCCAGGCCGGCGGAGCATCGCACGCGGGCGACGGCAAGTGGCGCCGGGAAGGTTACGGCATCGCCGGAGGACCGGCGGAGGTGGCCTTGGCCCCGGCGAATCAGCTGAGGGCCGGCTGCCTACTCCGGTCCGGTTCCCTGTCACCTTTCGCTCTTGGCTGACTAGAGCCGGCCCATACCCATTTCGTGAGTGGTATTATGGTTTCACTTCAACCCAGGAAGGCAGCAAATGAGAAACCTGACCCTGTTGATTTCCACCCTGCTATTCGTTCCCCTCTTGGTGGCCTGCGGTCAAGAATCCCCCGTGGTGGAACCCACGCAGGTTGGACCTGCGCCCGCGCCCGCACCGAGCGCGGACCCCACTATCGTGCCCGCCACCGAGCCCACGCACCCACCCGCAACCAGGGCAGGGGAGACGTCCCAAGGTATGGACCTTCCGACCGAAACCCCCGCTTCGGCTGATTCCGCCGGGCCTGCCCACATTGTTCCCGTGGCAACCCATTTGGACAGCGCGCCAAGACTGCTGGCCGGCACCGGCTTCCGCGCCACGCCCATTGACCTGTTGGTGGAAAGTAGGGGGGTGCACCGGCAAATCCAAATGCCCCAGGCCCGGTCCACTGACGACAGCATTACCGTCTCGGCCATTGGCAAGGTCACGGTCACGCCCGACCAGGCCCGCATCATAGTATTGCCCGAGGAGGACTATGGCCCCTTTGGCCCACAGAGGTTCTCGAAGAAACAGGAGCAGGACATCACCCAGGCCCTGTCCCAGGTCGGCATTGACGCCGAGCTGATAGACTTTCAGAGCCATGGCAGATACGAACCCTCGGCGGTTTCGGTCCCAGTGGACGTGGGGGACATCGAAGCGCAGGGCGAAACCGTGGTTGAAGCCGTTGAGGACGTAATCGGGCGTGCCGGCCACTACGGGGTAAGCTTTGGCTTGTCCGAGGAAAGCTGCGTGGAGGCCACGGCCCTCGCTCGACGGGAGGCCATACCTGTGGCGGAGGCTGCCGCCGACGACCTCAGTCAGGCCTTGGACCTGCAGAGAGGGGAGGCGGTGGCGGTGCTGGAATACGCGTCCCAAAACCCCTTCTTCTCGGACCCCTTCTCAACCTCGGATCCCTGCACGGGCGGCAATCGGTACGGGGTTGGCCCCCTGCTTGCGTTCCACGTAGAGCCGGAGGTTGAGGTGCTGGTAGGCCTGCAGATATCCTACCGCCTTCGCTAGGGCCAGGGGCGCCCCTGCGATACTTCCCCCGGGCAGGCATCCCGGCTGCGCCGCGACCTTCGGAAGTTGGCTGCCCAACCGGGCAGGGCATACGGTAAGTGAAATCCCGCCGGCGAGTCGGTCACCAGCCTTCCGGCAGAGTCCACGGCTTTCACACTCGGACCCAGGTCGGCCCCGACAATAAGGACCGGACCGTCCGACAGCAGCATCGCCAGCGCCGATGGCACGGAATCCTGCGACCCCGGTTGACCGGCGCCGAGGGGTTGGGACTTGGCCGGGAGGCGTCGAATCGCCTGTTGGTGGCCGCCTCCGCAACTCCACCGGCGTAATCGCGCTGTAATTGTGTCGGGGTGAAGCGCTCAGGGAAAATTAACGTCCTTGAAGGACGGAACCCTGGACCACAGCCAGCAAGCCGGACGCCGGCCACCCAACGGCGTTCCGGGATTTCCACAGCCCACCACCCGGGCTGTCGAGGTTCCGTGGGCCGGTGAACGCCGGGTTCCGCCGGTCCTGGAGGCCCGCCGGAGGCAGGGAGGCCGCCAACCTCGATCCGGCATGTCCCCCTGCTGTGGCCGCTCACTCAGCAACAGCTCGGCCGGAAGTCGGCGAGTCGCCCCGTAAACCCGCCGCCAGTGACGCGAGAGCCGGACGGCGCGTTGCCCCGGACCCAATTCAACCCGTTCTCGACCCCGACTTTGGTTAGGGCCCTCCAGGGCCGGCAAAGACGCAACTCGAACCCCGGCCCCGGCGCTGCCTCCAGTATCCGCCGGCTCCACCAAGCAGGCCCAGGGCTTTCCTCGTGAGTCCAAACCGGGACCGTCCTCGAGCGACTTGACCGGCGACCATCTCAGCGGCTCTCTTCCTCACCTCTATTGCCAGCAGGGGGTCCAGGCAGCCTGGACCCCGGAGCCTTCGGTTTTGGCCTGCTCCCGAATTGCACACCGGTAGCGGAGCGCCGCCGCCACGTTGGCCCCCTGGGCATGGCGCCGAAGGCGAGCAGGCCGTACTGGACGAATAGAAATGGGAATCATATACCAAGCTACACCGGTAGCTCCGCATATACCTCGCACTTGGATTCCGGCCTTCACCGGGCCTTGTACGCTATCCGGTTCAGCAGATTGCTCAGGGCCGAGTCCGACAGGGACTTGGACGGATGGTGGTTTTTCATCAGTCCCTTCACCCGCAGACGCTCTATCCCGATGTAGCCAAACTCCTTTGCCAGCCATGCCGACAACTGGCGCTGGGCATCATCCCTCGTCCCCTTGATGCGCCGGTTCCGAACAAAAACGCTGCCTTCGGCCTTGACCTCGTCCCCGACGCTAAAACCCATCACGAACGGATCCAGTCTGGCCGAGCGCTTCCTGGATAGCCTGTTGTTCTTTGCCCTCTCCCCTCCGCACCGGTCCCGGGTGTCATTTTCCAGGGATTTTGAGCCAGGCGGCGGTCAGGGACCATCCCCGCCAGGTTCAGCGTCACCACCACCCGGCCTGCCGGCTCGGCCATCGGCGCAGTGGCCCGGCAGTGGTTGCCGGACCAGGTGCTGACGACAAGGACGTGTCCCCGCCCCCTCTTGACGTACAGTCGCTTCCTGCGGCGGGAGTGATTGCTCCGGCCGGGGGCGTGCCAGCCAGGAACTATCGCCTTTTCCCTTCGCCCCAGCCTTCATGGGCCAGCGGCCAACACCCTCAGGTTGACCACCAGGATGCCGTGGTCGCGGCAGACCATGGATTCCAAATCCAATTCGGCCCCGCTTGGGGATGCCTCCTTCACCCGCGACGACTATTGACCGGGCCCGCTGCAAGAGGTGACGAACCAGGCTCCATCGCCAGGTTGACGGTCAACCCCCGGACGGGGTCCTGGAACCCCAGTTCCCCAACCATCGCTGACCATCCGATCCTGGCCAGGATGGCCCCTAACCGTCCGACCTCACGGTATCCGGCGCGACCTCATGGACGAGCACCCGCGGTTCCGCGCCGCCCTC
>JAPPJA010000420.1 GCA_028874675.1 Chloroflexota bacterium | reverse complement strand
AGACAATTTCGCCGGCGGGGGGAAGCAGTCGGAAGATGGCGTGGCAGGTGGTGGTCTTGCCGCAGCCCGACTCACCAACCAGGCCCATGGTCTCCCCCTGTTCGAGGGAGAAGTTGATGCCGTCTATGGCCCTTACCACGCGGGTACCGCCAAAGCCGGTGAACTGGGCGTAAAGGTCGGTGACCTTAAGCAAAGTCTTGGTTGCAGTTACCAATTTGATCGCTTCCTCGAGTTTTTACAAGGTGTTCCAGGCGACAATACCAGGGCAGACACGTAGGTCTGCCACTACCTACATTAACCACCGGGGCGGCGACCTCCACACGGAGGTTGCGCCGATCCCGCCCTTCCCCCAGCAAGTGGAAAGGGGTACTGAAACGGCCATCATCGGTTTCTCAGTTGGGGGTCAAGGCGGACCCGCATCCAGTCGCCCAGAAGGTTGGCGGCCAGCACCAGGAGCATGATGCAGATGCCGGGGGCGACGGTCAGGGTCCAGCGTTCGGAAATCAGGGTTGGTCGCGCATCCGCCAGCATGTTGCCCCAGGTGGGAGTCGGCGGCGGGACGCCAACGCCAAGGAAACTGAGGGACGCCTCCAGGATGATGGCTACACCAACGGTAAGGCTGAACAGGACCATGGCCGTATTCATTATGTTGGGCAGGATGTGTCGGAACATTACGCGGATTTTACCGGCGCCGGTAACCTCGGCCAGCTTGACGAAGTCCCGCTCGCGCAGGCTCAGGACTTCACCGCGAATGACCCGGGCGTACCTGGTCCAGAAGACGATCATCAGGATCAGGATGATGGTCCACAGGCCGGGGCTGAGGACGGCGGCCAGAAAAATGCCAAAGACCAGGGAGGGCAAGGCCAGCTTGGCGTCGGTTATTCGCATAATTACCTGGTCCCAGAGGCCGCCCATGTAGCCCGAGACAATTCCCAGCGTTACGCCGAGCATTCCGGCGAATACCGTTCCCAGCAGCCCGATGATCAGGGAGGTCCTGGCCCCATAAATCAGGCGGCTGAGGATATCACGCCCCTGGAAGTCGGTGCCCAGGGCCGTATCCCACGTTCCGCCGGCGTAAATCGCCGGAGCGAAAATCTTGATGGGTTTGACCGACGTTTCCGCGTCGTGAGGGGCCAGCAATGGCGCAAATATTGCTACCAGGGCCACAAACAGGATTATGCCAACAGGCAGCTTCGGCGCCTCTCTCAAAAGCGACAGAGACCTGTGGGCCACCGCGGATACCTGCTCCACCCCCGAGGGAGGAGAAGTAACTAATATCTGGTCACTTGCCATATCGCAACCTACCTATGCTGAAAGCTACCGGGTCAGTCGAATTCGGGGGTCGAGGTAACCGTAAAGAACATCCACCACGAAGTTGGTGCCCACTATCATAACGCCGGCCATAACCACCACGCCCTGGACCAGGGGGAAGTCCCGATTGATCAGGCCGTCATAGAGCAGACGTCCGATGCCGGGCCAGGAGAATACGACCTCCACCACCACCGCCACGTTGATCATCACCACCAGGTTTACGGCGGCCAGGGTGAGCACCGGAATGAAGGAATTTCTCAGGGCATGCTTGACGATAACCACGGTCTCGGGCAGGCCCTTGAGGCGGCAAAGCTTGATGTATTCACTGCCCAGGACTTCCAGCATGCTGGACCTGGTCAGCCGGAGCATGGCCCCGGAGAAGAACCAGCCCAGGGCCAGGGACGGCAACACCAGATGCCGCCAGTCAAAGAAGCTGTCCGGCTTGCCCAGGAAGGGCAGCCATTCCAGCTTGACGCCGAATAACAGCACCAGCAATAAGGCAACAAAGAAGGAGGGCACCGACAGTCCCAGCAGGGCGAAGGTCTTTCCGAAACTGTCCCACCAGGAGTCCACCCTGACGGCCGACATTATCCCCAGCGGTATGCCGATGGCCATGGAGATGAGGAAGGCCCAGAAGGCCAGCAGCAACGAGTTAGGCAAACGGTCGAAGTAGAGGGACCGGACCGAAGTTCCATACTGGAACGATTCCCCGTAGTCGAACCGGGCTATGTTCCAGACAAAGGAGGCGTACTGCTCCGGCCAGGACTTGTTGAGCCCCCACGCCTCGGTCTGCCTGGCAATGTCCTCTTCCCGTGCCCCGGGATATTCGTACAGAAGCTCGGCGGGGTTGCCCGAGGCGCGCACCAGGGCGAATATGATCATGCTCAACACCAGCAGGGTTACCAGGCTGGAGAGAAGCCTCTTGGCGATAAAGGTCTTCACTGTACCTCCGAGCTACTGCCTGAAGGGAAAGCTCCGGTTGGATCCGGGGAACCATGGCGCTTCCCCGAGGGCGACGCCCCGTGGGAAGCGGCTGTCACGGTTTCCCATTCACTCCAGGGGCGCCGTCAAATGATCCACATCGTTCCCGCGCCAGCGGGGATTGTGACCCAGGCCGTTGGGGTTCCCGCCTTCGGGGACACGACAAAACAGAGGGCCTGGATACTCCGATCTTCAATGCGACGACAGCTTCAATTTGACGACAGCCCTGGCGAACCTTACGGGTTTATCTCGATGTCCTCATACGGGAACAGCGACGTGGATACCACTGAATAGTCTGCAATATCACCCTTGATCTTGGGGCCTGCGCCCATGGCGAAGGCGTTGATGTACACCGGCACGAAAATGTACTCATCGAGGATATATGCCTGCAGCTCTTCGACGATGGCAGAGCGCTCTTCCAGGTCGAGGCTGGCTTCGTACTCGGCCATCCTGGCGTCGATGTGGTCGTCGCAGATCACCGAAGAGCCCTGCTCGCAAAGGCCAAAGGCCCGGAAGTAGCCGGCGGCATTGGGCGGGCCGGTGGAAATGGAGAAGGCGATCTGGGTGCCGGGGAAGCCGGCACGGTGCTCCCGCAGCATACTCAGGAAAACAGGACGTTGGGTCACGTTCAGTTCGCTCTTGATTCCGATCTCCCGCAGGGAGTCCATAATGCGCTCTGCCAGGGAGAATACGGGTGGGAAGGGGGTGAAGGCGTCAATCTCAAAGCCTTCGGCATATCCGGCTTCGGCCATCAGCTGCCTGGCCTTTTCTACGTTGTATTCCGGTACCGGCCGGTCCAGGTAGTCACCCTTTCCGGGGGGAATAAAGTTCCCCGTGGGAATAGCGAGACTCTGGGTTTCCGTGGCCGACAGGAACTCGCGGTCCATTGCCAGGCTTACGGCCTCGCGGACCCGCTTGTCGTGGAAGGGGTTGGCCGGATCTTCGTAGCCGGGGAAGAACAGCCAGAAGGGAGCCGAGTTGTTGGGGTCCACCTGGATGTTGGGGTCTTCGATGGCATCCTGGAGGAGGGCTCCGGTGACGAAGTAGGCCACGTCCACCTCTCCGGTCTTCAGGGCAGCGACCCTGGAGGCCAGTTCGGGGACGCCCTTGGTCTCGATAGTCTTGATGTTGGGCACCTTGCGCCAGTAGTCCTCGTAGGCTTCCATGATCACGGACTGGCCGGTGGTCTGGCCCACGATCTTATAGGGGCCTGCGCCAATGGGCGCCTCGATAAATCCTTCCGGCCCCACTTCCTGGTAATAGGCTTTCGGCACTATGAATCCGGCGCCCGAGGCTTCGGAGCCGTACAGCTCCAGGAAGTCAATGAACGACTCCTTGAAATAGAAGGTTATGGTGCGTTCATCCACTATTTCAATGCGCTCGGTCTTATCCTGGTAGATGTCGGCGTTGGCGCCGGAGTAGTTCTCGTAGGAGAACTTGACGTCTTCGGTGGTGACGGGTTCGCCGTTGTGGAAGGTAATCCCTTCCCTGAGCCGGAAGGTGGCCTTCTTGAAGTCGTCGGTCATCTCCAGGTCTTCAGCCAGCAGGTAAACGAACCGGCCGTTGGGCATGGCCCCAATCAGGGGATCGAATACATTCTGCAGGAAGGCCGAGTACGGGGTGCGCGAAGCCGGGGCCACCTGGGGATCCGACCACTTGGGGCTGAGGGCGGTGTGGTAGGCGAGGACCATCTTGCCCTCGGACTGCCTGGAGCGGTCGGGGTCAATGACCGGGTCCTTGATGTCAAAGTCAACAAAGCCCTCGGTGGCATCTGCGCTGGGTTCGGCCTGGATGGCCGGCGGCAGCGGAGTTGCGGTGGCAGCCGCCAGAACTCTGGTAGGAGGCGGGGCGGAGTCCTGAGCGGGGCTTTGGCCCTGCCCGGAGCTGGCCTGCTGCTGGGGAGCGGCTTCCTGGCCCGTGGCCGGCTGGGAAGATTGCTGGGTGGTCGCCTGCTGGGAGGTGGACCCGGTGTCAGGGGCCGGGGCGGCTTCAGGCGCCGACGTTCCGCAGGCCAGGGCCACAATGATAAGCAATGCTGCGGAAAATAGGACAAGCCTGAATGCCCGGGCATACTGGTTACTTACCATGTCTCTGTGCGCCTCCTCTGTTATGGGTGGTGGACCTGGTACCGGCCCTGTACTGTCAGGCTCGCGTTGGCGCAACTGCCTCACTGGTCATCCGGCCCGGCAACCTGCCGAATCATGCTGCAATCCGGAAACGGCGATTGCGAAGGAGCGCAAATTCAAGCCCTGCAATAATAGTTGAGCAACTCTACACACCTGAAAAGGGTAATGTCAATCCTGCATCGCAACGCCATTTGAGCCGGTCTTTGGGGCGTGGCAGGCAGCCGGGAGAAGGAAAGGGATTGCTGCAGGATTTATTACGAATGCTTTTCGCAACCCTTCTGTTCGGGGGGGATAGCGCAGCAGCGGCAACCGGTGCGCATACCGTACTGGAGGATTGGAGGCGAACCGGGAAGGGCCTGTGGGGAAAATGAAGAGCCGCCCAAATTGGGCGACCCTTCGAAAATCAATTAAGGAACCTGACGCGGAGCAGCCAGGGAGTGTCGTCAAATTGGCCCGTCATGCTTGAAACAGGAGGAATCTTGACTACAGCCGGCGAGGTTCCCGCCTTCGCGGGAACGACGAAATGGTCGGCTGTAAAGCTTCGGTTTTCAATTTGACGACAGCCCCTAGGCCGAGGTGCAGGCGATGGCCTTGACGTTGGCGGCAATCTCGGGAAGGTCGTGGCCCTGCCAGGTGGCGCCGCCGTCGTGGGTGCCGAACACCTGGCCCTTGCGAGTGCAGAAGTACACCTGCTCGGGAGCGCGATCGTTTACGGCGATGCCGAAGGTGGTGCTGGACGGCGCAATGCCCTGGTCGAACCTGCTCCAGCTGTTGCCGCCGTCGGTGGAGCGGAGGATGCCGCCCTCTTCGCTGCCGAAGTTCAGGCCGACGCAGGCGTAGAGGGTGCTGGGGTCGTTGGGAGCAACCTCGACGCCGCGAGAGTAGCGGATGTTGGAGAAGTCCTCGAATTTGAGGTCGTCCCAGGTCCGGCCGCGGTCCCGGGAGCGCCAGACGCCGGTGCGGTTGGAAATGAACACGGACTCGTCAACACCAACGGTTACGCCGTGCAGGTCCAGAAGGTCCACGTCGCCTTCAAAAACACTGTTGACGATGGTCCAGGTCTTGCCGCCGTCGGAACTGTGGGCGGCGCCGCCGACTTCCAGGGCGGCGTACATCTGGTTGGTATCGCTGGCCTCGATGCCGATGCCCAGGATGCGGGTGGCAAAGGCCATCTGCACGGCATCAGGGTTGGATACGGTGGACAGGTACTCCCAGTTCTCGCCGCCATCCGTGCTCTTGAATACCTCGGAGCCCTCGGTGCCCAGGAACATGATGCTGGGGTCATGGGGATGGAACTTGATGGACCAGACGATGCGGCCCTCGGTCAGGTTCATGCGCTCGAAGCTGTCGCCGCCATCCCTGGAGCGGTAGATGCCGCGCTGGGTACCGACGAAGATGGTGCTGGAGTCTTCGGGGTGCACGACTATGGCGCGTACCTGCGGGGAGGGCGGCATACCCCTGGCCAGCTTCTCCCAGCGGGAATCGCCCGCCTCCTTGCGATAGAGGCCATCGGCCTCGGCCCCGACGTAGATGAATGTCCTGCCTGCCATAACGCTCGCCTCCATAATCAGCATTCGGTCCGGTGATGGCCCAATTTCAACAGACCCCAACTTCCTTGTCAATTCCGCGGCCTTGCCCCGTAACAGTTCAGAGCTGAGGGAATTGCCTGCCCATACACCCGTCATACCCCCGACTTCGTAGGGCGCATAGTCATCATCTGTTCCAACAAATTCAAGAGTAAAGAGGTCTATTGGCTACAGGCTTTGTCATTCTGAACGGAGTGAAGAATCCC
>JAPPJA010000088.1 GCA_028874675.1 Chloroflexota bacterium | reverse complement strand
ACGACAAGAACTACGTGGTCCACCCCGACCCCGACGTTTCCTTCGTCCTGGACCTGCCCGGGGGCTACCGCCACTGCTTCCTGGAATACGAACGCCGGGCCACCACGCCCCGGCGGGTGCGCGCCCGGCTGGAGAACTACCGCCGCTACTTCCAGAGCGGCTACGCCCGCCGGGACCACGGCGGGGACCTGCCCCTGGTGCTGTTCGTGTTCGAGAACGAGGACGACGAGGACGCCTTCATGGACGCCGCCAGCTACGTCGATCACGCCCCCTTCGCCAGCTCCAACCTGGAGACCATCGCCCAGCGGGGCATCCTGGCTGACACGTGGCTGCCGCCCGCGCCGGAACCCTGGGAGAGGTTGCCATTGCGGCGACTGGTCAAAGTGCAACTTTGCCGGTAGAGCGGTCCCCCGGGTTTCCTGTAGGGAGGCCACGAACAAACGCAAATGACAGGGGTTTTTCTTGTCTTAACCTTGTCTGACCCCAAAAGCCCTCCGGCTTGCATTTCGTTGCAGGAATCGGGGCTTTCCGGGCAGAGATACCGAGTCTGTCCAAAACAGCGAGAAAGGCGCTGGCACGTATGACACATAGGGATTGACCCGTAGATGAAACGCGATGACATAATGGGAGGTGAGGACATGCGACTGCTGACCAAGGCGGAAGCCTGCCGGGAGCTGAGGCTGTCCCTGTCCACGCTGAACCGGCGCATCGCCGCCGGGGAGGTGCCGGTAAAGAGGGAACCGCGCGGACGGAGGCACCGGGTGTACGTGATGCTGGACGGCGACCCGCCGAGCAACGGCGTGGCTGCTGACCCGGCGCTGGCGATGGCCCAGGAGCGGATTCGCGGCTTGGAGGAGCAGGTAGCCTTGCTACAGGAGCAGCTTGACCTGGAGCGGCGGAGCAACGCCGAACTGGTGAACAACCTGAACGCCGAAGGGCGAACCAATCCATGGTGGCGTGTCTGGGAACGAAGGGGTGGATGAGAGCATAGGCGACCCCCTGAGTCACGGGGTGGCAGAGGGAGATAAACCGTCCTCCGGTCATACCGGAAGGTTCTTCTGGCCCAGTTTTCGCCGTGGGGCCAAATGCGACTATCCAATAAACGTGTGCCTTGCGTTGGCAACGGTTGCGGAAATAGCCTGCACATACCTCGGTTCTCGACAATGCTCCGTTCGAGCGAATACAGTATAATGGTCTACCACTGCCTCTTCACCGATTTAGGCTTCATCCCTTGTTGGCTATCAGGTCCCAACGCGGGCCGAGAGGTGTTAGCGGAACATGGCACTCAGAGAGCAGAAAATAACAGTTGGGTCTCTCGTCCAATGGTCGGGGGCGAAAACGTACGGCGTAGTCACCGACATTGACGACAGGATGGTCTATGTTCGGTGGGACACTCCCGATCCCCCGCCCCAGTTTGCGATTGGCGACCCACCCCTGTCTCGGGTTGACCTGACGGGGGAACAGGTACGTTTAGTTTCAACCGGGGAAAACGCGGCCATACTGGACTCAATCCCCTCTGATACCCCCGCTTGGAGGTGCTTCGTAGCAACTGGAGGCGGGAGAACTGTAAACATACCTGAGGCGGATCTGAGGCCTTTGGCTGTCACTGACCCGGTCGGACGATTTAAGGCCAACCTCATCGGCCCGCTTCGACAGTACAGGCTCCAGGAAGTCGCCCGGTGGTATCGCATTTTGCACCTTTATGACGAGTTGGTGTCCCTGGGGCAAATTGGGGCAGATATAAAGCCTCATCAAGTTTCTGTCGTCCACAAGGTCGTCTCCAACTACCCGCACCGGTTCTTGCTATGTGATGAAGTTGGACTAGGCAAGACGATTGAAGCCGGCATGGTGCTGAAGGAGCTCCGGGCCCGAGGAGCTGCCCAGCGAGTCTTGGCCATCGTCCCTCCCAACCTAGTGGGACAATGGCAATTCGAGATGAAGACGAAATTCAATGAGAGTTTCTCCGTCTTGAATACCGACACTGTCCGGTTTCTGCAAAATCAGGAACAGTCGGACAACCCTTTCACTTTTTCAGACAGCATACTGTGCTCGGCATCATGGGTTGCCAACCCGACGTGGGCGGAACTATGTTCCAGGGTCAACTGGGACCTCGTTATTGTAGACGAGGCGCACCACGCCAGGAGTCGCCGTTCTGGCAACCGAGTAACCACAACTCGCCTTTACCAACTGGTCAGCAAACTAGCGGAACCAGACCGCTTCGCGCAGCGTGGTATGCTCTTTCTCACTGCAACTCCAATGCAGTTGGATACGCACGAACTTTATTCTCTAGTTGAGCTCCTCGACCCCGCCCTCTTCCCGTCTGAAGACCATTTTGACCGCCACCGCAGAGAGGTGCCAGGACTCTCGCGACTCGTAGAACGCTTGGGCCGCAATGGATTTCCGCTGCCCGATGAAGAACCCGGTGAAACCATTCAGCAGGTCGCCGATTGGCTCGGCTTGGAAGTAGACGTGGCACGCCAGCGTCTCTCATCAGGACCAGAAGAATGCGAGCGGCTTACAGCCGAACTGGCCGATCACCATCTTCTAAGCGAAGTCTTGATCAGGAATCGCAAGGCAATGGTGGGCGACTTTATGCCCCGGATAGCAAGCCGGTGGGAGGTTGAGTTGACCCCCGAGGAAAGTGAAGCTCTCGAAGCTGTTGAGGATTACGTCCAGTACGGATTCCAACTTGCCGAGGGTACCAACGACGCTCCCACCGGATTCGTGATGGTCACTTTCCAGAAACTTATGGCGTCCAGTATTGCCGCCATTAGGAAGTCGCTGGGTAGGCGGCAGGAGAGAATCCTGGCCCGAAACCCTCGGGCTTCCCGGACTGGATATGACCTCGAGGAACGCCTGCTGAACGACGAGGAGGCGAGCGACATCGTAGGAGGTGTCGGCGCTGCCTCCGACTTGGTTGACGTGGAGTTATCGTTGCTTGAAAGTGCCATCGAATCTCTGGACCGAGTGAAGAGCGACTCCAAGGCGGAGGTGTTGGTTAAGCAACTCTCAATTCTGTTCGAAGACTCTCCAAACGAGAAGGTGTTAATTTTTACACAATTCAGGGAGACTCTACGACACCTGGAAGAGATGCTACTTGAGAGAGGCTGGGGCGTGAATGTATTTCACGGTCAGATGAAGGTCGTAGAGAAAGACGGCGCAGTCGAAAGCTTCAGAAATGCAGTTGGGCCGCAAGTGCTAATTTGTACCGAGGCAGGCGGAGAAGGGCGAAACTTCCAATTCTGTCATATTCTCGTTAACTACGATCTACCGTGGAACCCCATGAGAGTCGAACAGAGAATAGGTCGGATAGACCGCATCGGCCAGGGTCACACAGTTAGTATATTCAACCTCTGGGTTAGGGACACGATTGAGGAGAGAGTCCTCGACGTACTGGAGAACCGCATTCGAGTATTCGAGGAAACCGTGGGCGGACTTGACCCCATTCTGGGAGATACCGAAAGCGACATCAGGAAAATCATGCGCATTGCCGGCGAAAGGAGAATCGAGGCGCTCGAAGAGTTCGGAAAGCAACTGGAAGAGCATGTCCTACGCGCTCGGGATGCGGAAGCAAAACTTGGCGACTTCATCATGGATACCAAATCCTATCGGCGAGAACTTGCGGAGCGCATAGCGGGGCAACCGTCGCCGATCAAGAATTACGACCTGGATACGTTTATCGGCCAGTTGCTTTCGGATGAGCACACATATATTCGTCGAACCGGTGCCACATATGAATTGACCTTCCACGGCGAAATCCTCGGCGCTCACAAAGACCTGTTCGTTGCAGGAAACAAGCGCAGAGCAGTATTTCGTGCAGACCGTCGCCCCGATTCTGAAGACGTAGAGTTCATGGCCTTTGGCCATCCGATAGTCGATGGAGTAGTTGAGCGAGTGCTTGCGGAGCAATACGAGGGTGTGACCGGGACAAGACGTGTTCCTGCAAGCGAGGAACTTGCTCCATGTGCTGGATGGCTGTTCACGTACCAGTTTAATGTGCCAGGGGTGCGCACCACGGAGCATCTTGAGCCCGTATTCGTGAGCGACGAAGGAGAGGTTGATCCAGAGATCGGGCACAAGCTAGTGAAACGTGCCTTCCATTTCGACGATGACGAAAGGGAGATCGATGTCTCCGAGATTCCCGACAACCTTGATGGGCTAGAACCGCTGGCAAGCCGGGTCGCCGAACTCAAAAGAGTGGATCTTCAGAAGCAAGCTGAGGACCAGGCAGCAGCCAGGGTGGGAAGGGAGGTGACAAGGTTGGGAGAGTGGTTCGATTACAGGGAGCGGGTTGCCAGAGACAAAGTCAATGCAACCCAGGCAATATTGGAAAGCATACGTGAAAGTGGCGATGAATCGCAACGACAAATCCTACCTGCTTGGGAGGCCAACCTCAGAAGGGACGAAGAATTACTGGACAATTTGGCTCCCGAACGCAATCGCCGCATAGCAGACGTGCAAAAGCACCGCTATCCTCAAGTCTCTTGGGCGCTGAAGTCGCTGGGACGCATTGAGGTCGTAGATTCCGAGCCTATGGATGGCCCCGATGCAGACTTGGAACTACGTGCAGAATTTGCCGCTGAATTGCGGTCTTCATTAGAGTCAATGGAACGCGGAGGCGCTGCTCACTCTGCGGAAGAAGTGGCCCAGAGGCTAGGATTGTCTTGGTGAACTACCGGGTCGAGTTCGAGCCTGCGGCGGAAGACGACCTAGCCCGATTAGACAAGGTGGTGTCCCAACAGGTAATGGACAAGTTGGGTTGGTTGTCCGACAACGCCGGATTGGTGCGGCACAAGGCACTGACGGGTCAATGGAGGGGAGTGTTCAGTTTGCAAATTGGACATTATCGGGCTCTGTACAAACTTGATCGTAGTGAACACTTGATAGTTGTACTGCTCGTTAAGCACCGCCGGGAAGTTTACGAAACCAGGTAATCCACTGGTTCACTACTGTACCGGCATTTCCGAGATTTCCCATTACCGCGGAGGTGGTCAGTCACGTGCGCCTCTAGGGGGACTGCTCCCAGGGGAGGCACCATTTCCTCCAAGGAAATGAGGGCCGGTTGGGTCAGTGGATCGTTGACGGGCTTTCATTGATGACGCGTTATTGCAGTTAGACTGGGACAATGAAGAGTGCAACCATGCCACGAACAACCAGGACCATCACCTTCTCCCTGCCGCCGGAAATGGCGGAGCGGCTGGACCAAGCAATGCAAGGGCAGGGGAGGTCCAGGAGCGAGTTCCTGCGGGAAGCGGTGGTGCGCTACATCGAGGAGTGCGAGTGGCGACAACTGCTCCAGTACGGCGAACAGCGGGCCAGGGAGCAGGGAATCGGCCCCGAGGACGTGGCCAGCATGGTGGAAGAATACCGGGCCGAAGCGGGCGCCTCCCAGACATGAGACTGGTCCTGGACACCACTGTGATCGTATCAGCCCTGAACTTCCCCGGCAACGAACGATTGGCGCTGGAGCTGGCCCTGCGGGGAAGGTTCCAGTTGTTCCTGTCCCGGACCATCCTGGATGAGGTTGACGGGATGCTGACGCGCCAGTTCGACTGGGACGAGGAATGCGCGTCCCGGGTGCTCCAGGCCATTGAGAACGCCGCCGTCGTCATTGACCCACCGAGGCTCCCTGAATTTATTGAGGGCGGCCACGCCGACAACCGCATCCTTGAGTGCGCGGTGGCCGTAGGTGCCGACTACCTGGTCACCGGAGACCGGCGATATCTCCTGCCCATTGGTAAGCACCAGGGAACCGTGATCATCAATGCCCCACGCTTCCTTTCAGCGCTGAGCCAGGTCCGATAGGCAGAGGGCAAAACCCACCCCCGACTGCTGACAGTTGCTATCTACTTTAGAGTGGGGCGGAGGGATAGGGATTCAACAGGAGGAGCGGCAGTGGGAAGGTTCAACTGGGGCCGGGAGGGACCGCCCTATGAAGCCTATTCACTGGTGACGGAACCGGAACGGTTCGCGTCGTTGTACGGGTGGGCTCTTGAGGCCGTCGCGCGGCTGCAAACGGAGTATGAAGTCACGCTGGATGAGGACGGGTAACGGACGCCGACCTGGAACGCTCCCCCCTATCCGGGCCATTGATGAAGCTCAACCCGATACACGATTCCTCTGCGCCCATCACCATCGCCTTCACCGACTTCTCCAGCCTTGGCGTCCGGGCGGGCCGCTGGCTTACCGACTGGTTCCCATCCTGCGGTTGC
>JAPPJA010000155.1 GCA_028874675.1 Chloroflexota bacterium | reverse complement strand
ATTGAAAACAATGTCTGGTTGTTCACGACTGAAAATCTCTTCC
The DNA here is from genome assembly GCA_028874675.1 of Chloroflexota bacterium. Taxonomy (GTDB): domain Bacteria; phylum Chloroflexota; class Dehalococcoidia; order Lucifugimonadales; family UBA3495; genus Bin22. Next base: position 6,184 of record JAPPJA010000155.1, on the reverse strand, counting down.
ACCGACGAATGGGCGATATCGGTATGATAGAAGGTGGCGGCGGTGTTGAGGTTTTGCAGCTTGCCGGAGGTCAGATCGTCAATGATTGCCACGTGGAAGCCCTCGGACAGCAGCCGGTCAACCAGGTGCGAACCGATGAAACCCGCCCCGCCGGTTACCAGGGCCTTGCGAGATTCGACCATGCGCTCCTCACTGTATTCACTTCGGCAGATATAATACGCCTTGCCCCTGCGGGACACAACGGGCAACTTTCAGCTTGACGGCGAACCCAATCTTCCTTCTTAAAATTATAGCCTAAAGGATTTACTTTTCAGGCAATTTCGGAATGCCTTCAGAACGGGAGGCGGGACCATCGCGCCAAAGGGATGTCAGCCACGCACGGAGAGAGAAACGCTTTGCCCGCTTTCACGTCTCATTTGACCTCGTTTAGTAATTGGTGCGCTTACTTTCCACGGCTGAAAGGAACCCACATAGGTCGTCTTCCTGCCGCCGGGCCAGGACCATTTTCGACCAAAAGATACACACTGGGGGCAACGGCCAGAGTCTTTCCGGCACAGCACGTTTATTCCTCGGCAGGCAGCGGGAACGCGGCAAGGAAAGAGGGCAGCGCCAATCACCTGGAGCCACGAAAGTAGGGCGGCTATCGCTCAGGGTTGAAAGGCGTTGGCGTTGGCGGGAAATTTGGTCTGTGGTACGGGTGCAAGCCAATGTGGTAGAGTTTCAGCGGACTTTTGAGAGCCTCTCCTCGGAATCAGAGGCCGCATTTGGGAGAATGTTATGGCTGAACATATTGGATTTATTGGTTTGGGAATCATGGGCAAGCCCATGGCCCGCAACCTGATGAAGGCCGGCTATGAACTAACCGTTTACGACATTGTGGGCGAGCCGGTGGAAGAACTGGCAACGGAAGGCGCCCACCCCGCCTCTTCGAGCCTTGAAGTTGCCGCGGCGACCCGCAAGATCATTACCATGCTCCCCGACTCGGCAGACTCGGAGCGGGCAATCCTGGGTCCAGGCGGAGTGTTGGAGGGCGCTGAACCGGGTTCCATAATCATGGATATGAGCTCCATCTCGCCGATCATGTCCCAGAAAATTGCCGCCCAGTGCGCCCTGAAGGGAGTGGAGATGCTGGACGCGCCGGTGAGTGGCGGTGAACCCGGGGCCGTCAACGGCACCCTGGCAATCATGGTGGGAGGCAAACAGGAAATCTACGACCAGTGCTACGAAATCTTCGACATCCTCGGTGGGACCGTAAACCTGACCGGCGATATCGGCGCAGGCAATACCACCAAACTGGCAAACCAGATTATCGTGGCGCTCAACATTGAAGCCCTGAGCGAGGCAATGGTTCTGGCCCAAAAGGCCGGGGTGGACCCGGAACGAGTCTTCCAGGCCATCCGCGGCGGGCTGGCCGGCAGCGCCGTGATGGAAGCCAAGGCCCCAATGATGCTGGACCGCAATTTCCGGGCCGGCTTCCGCATTAGGCTCCACCAAAAGGACTTGCGAAACGTGCTGCAGGCGGCGGACGAACTTAACGTACCCCTGCCGGCAACTGCCCTGGTCCAGCAGATGCTGGGAACCCTGGTTAACGACGGAGACCAGGAACTGGACCACTCGGCCATTGTCCATTTCGTGGAGAAACTGTCCGGCATAGAAGTTCAGAAGGGTGGTTAGGGAGGCAGCGGCAGGGCGCTATTGCAGTTGAAGTTGCCGACGGACGGGGCAGGCTTCCGGGCCTGCCCCTGCTCTTGCCATGCACTCCTTTATAAGGTCGATACGAAAGGCTGTCCCTGGAAGTTCCGAGGTCGCTCCTATCTTCGTTCGGCGCGGGGCGAGTCAACCAACCCCTCAAACTTAGCGGAACGGAAGGGGGTAGCCTGTCGAGCAAAGCTCACTAAAGATTTTCCGGAATAGGCAGGCAGCCGGCGCTATTGGACCGGTCCCTTTACCTCCACCACACACTCCACGATGACAGCGATATTGCCGGGCAGTGCGGCCATTCCCGGGGCGGAACGGGCGTGGCGGCCATTATCGCCAAATAACTCCGCGAACAAGTCCGAAGCCCCGTCAAGGACCTGTGCCTGTCCTTCAAAGTGCGGAGCGCTGTTGATGAACCCCACAACTTTCACCACTCTGTCTACCCGGTCCAAGTCGCCAAGTTCCGCTTTCATTCGGGACAGAAGATTGAGGGCGCACCAGCGGGCCGCCTCGTAGCCTTCCTCAAGAGAAAGGTCCGAGCCCAGCTTCCCGGTTATTCTCGACCCATCGGCCTGGCGGGAACCTACTCCCGCCAGCCAGAGCTGATTTCCGCTGCGGCTGGCCGGCAGGTAATTGCCGGCCGGCTCCGGCGGCGCCGGCAGGCGAAAGCCAAGTTGTTCCAGGCGTTGCTCAATAGTGGGCATCACGTAACCTCGTTCAGGTTGAACTGTCCCCAATATAGCCCCGATTGTCTCGCAGGTAAATCTTCGCGGCCGTATAGACGGTATTGGAGACATGGATGACTACCTCTGTACGCCAGGCCTTGAAGATCCAGGCCTTGAAGGTCCAGGCTTTGAAGGTTTAGGCGTTGACCGGCGGAAACTGTCTCGGAATTTTGGCCAGGGGCCAGTCTGCGCTTCAAGGTGGTGGTATAATCCACCAGGATTTCGAGGAGGCCCGTTCCTGGGCAAATGGAATCCGAACCGTGCACGGGCCGAGGAATTTTTTGGGGATTGATTTTGATCTGAGCCGCGCGCTGCTGCTTACCTATGTGGGAGTAGGGGCAGCATTCCTTGTCCTGGGGTCGCTGGTGGTGTTCACCGGCCTCATTGGCTTTTGGGGCAATTGGCGGCTGCGAAGAGCCCAGGCGCGGGAAGATCAGGCAGCGCCCGTCCCCGTTGAGGAAACCGCTTCGGTTGTCGGGGAAACGGAAACCGGAGAGGTTGGTTCCCAGTTGGCCGCGGCTATAGGCACAGCTGTAGCGCTGGCGGTAGAAGAGTACAACCGGGACCAGGCAGCCCAGAGTGACTCCCGGCCGGACGTCGCTCGTCCAGATGGTGGAGGCTGGCGGGAACAGGGCCGGATGGTCGCTTTCGACTCCCGCCGCCTGCGGGAGCGGGACCGGTAGCCCCACTGCCGGCTCCCTTCAAGGATACGCGGTCCCGTAAGCAGGACCAGTCAAGGTTAGGATGGAGTTTCTTCTAGAATCCGGTTTTGCCAACCTCAGTTGGGGTAACGCTCTCCTTTTCTTGGTGGGGGGAGCGTTTATGCTGTTGGCCATCATAAAGGGCATGGAACCCTACGTACTCCTGCCCATTGGCCTGGGAATCATTCTGGGAAACCTGCCGGAAACGGGGCTGGCAGACTTTGACCCGTCGGGAGAGTTGCAGTCTTCCGGACTATTCGGGCTAATCTTCCACTTTACCCTTTCCTCATGGAACATACTGCCTCCCCTGATATTCCTCGGGTTGGGAGCGTTGACAGACTTTGGTCCCATAATTGCCAACCCCAAGACACTGCTCCTGGGCGCGGCGGCCCAACTGGGAATATTCGTTGCATTCTGGTCGGCGCTGGGCCTTGGATTCCTCACCTCTCCTGACCTGTTCACGCTGGAGGAGGCCGGGGCCATAGGAATCATTGGAGGCGCGGACGGGCCCACCACGATATTTGCTTCCGCCAAGCTGGCGCCGGAACTATTGGGCATTACAGCGGTGGTGGCCTATTCGTACATGGCCAGTGTCGTGTTCGTGCAGCCACCGTTGATGCGGCTGCTGACCACCCAGCGCGAGCGGCAAATAGAGATGAAGACTCCCAGGGCGGTCTCCCGCACCGAGAAACTGATCTTCCCTACCGGTGCGATGCTGATCATAATCCTGTTCGTCCCCGAATCCGCTCCCCTGATTGCGATGTTCATGATTGGGAACATATTCAGGGAGAGCGGCGTCGTGCCGCGCCTGAGCAACGCCGCGTCAAACGAAGTCCTCAACATCGCCACCATTTTCCTGATGATCACCATAGGAGCAGAGCTGACGGCGGAGAGGGTCTTTGACCTAAAGACCCTGGCCATTCTGGCATTGGGGATTGTGGCATTCTCCTGCGGAACAGTGGGAGGCCTGCTGTTCGCCAAGCTGATGAACCTGTTCGTGAAGGAGAAAGTTAACCCGCTTATCGGGTCCGCAGGGGTTTCTGCGGTGCCTATGGCGGCGAGGACGGCCCACAACCTGGGACAGCAGGCCAATCCGAGCAATTACCTGCTTCCCCACGCCATGGGGCCCAACGTGGCGGGGGTAATCGGGTCGGCGGTGGTGGCAGGGGTGTTTATTTCGATACTGGGCTAAGGGCAGACGTCTTGGCCACTCAGGGAGAGCGCTAACCCAATGCCCTGAACCGGGCGTCCCGCCAGTCCAGGGCGGCGCGCAGACCGCTTTCCAGCCGTATGGCGTTGAACTCTTCCTGTTCCGGCGTGACGCTGGTGTCGAAGTGGGTCATCAGTTCCAGGTTGTGCTGGATTGCCGAAAGGAAGCCCATCCCTTCCAGTGCGCGGTTCACCGCGATCTTGGTCATCTTCACGCCCACTTCCGAGATCAGACAGATTTTCCCCGCGATTTTTTCGCATTCGACCATCAACTCGTCGTGGGGCACAACCCGACTAACCAGTCCAATCCGGGCCGCCTCATGGGCGTCAATTGTGTCGCCGGTCAGGAGCAATTCCTTGGCGGTGGCCAGGTTCACGCTGAAGGGCGTGATCAGGAGGGGCGGTCCGACGCCAGCCCGGATCTCGGGTTCGCCCATTACCGCCCGGTCGGAAGCGATCTTGATGTCGCAGACTTGCACGAGTTCGCAGGCCCCGGCCAGGGCGTAGCCGTTGACGGCGGCAATTACGGGCTTGCTCAGGTGCCACACTTTCATGAAGGTGTCGATGTGGCTCTTGAGGTGAGCCCGCCACTGGTCGGGCTGCATCTCCTGAGGGTCGGAATCACCGGGTTCCCGGGATATGTCGAAGCCGGCGGAAAAGGCTCTGCCGGCTCCCGTCAGAATCAAGACCCGAATGTCAGGGTCGTCCTCGACTACGTCCAGCGCTTCCCGAAATTCGGCCAGCAGCGCCGCATTCAGGGCATTCAGGCGGTCGGGGCGGTTCAGGGTCAGGTAGCCAATGGCGCCCCTCTTTTCATACATGAGGTTCTGAAAGGTCACTGCGGGTCTCCGCCGGGGCCGATGCCCCTAGTTGTCTTCCTTGATTTCGATGTGCTGAATCACGACCTCTTCCAAGGGGCGGTTGTTCCGGTCCGAGCGGGCGAGGGAAATGGCGTCGGCGACTTCCTGCCCGGAAATGACGCGGCCAAAGATGGTATGCCTGGTGGTCAAGTGGGGCGTGGGAGCCACGGTGATAAAGAACTGGCTCCCGTTGGTACTGGGACCGGAGTTGGCCATGGCGAGGATTCCCGCGCTGTCGAAGGCGAGGGAAGGTACGATTTCATCCTGGAAAGTATAACCCGGGCCTTCCGTTCCGGTTCCCGTAGGATCGCCTCCCTGAATCATGAAGTTGGGGATGACCCGGTGGAAGAGCACGCCGTCGTAAAAGCCCTGCCTGGCAAGGAAGACAAAGTTGTTCACTGTAATGGGAGCGTCTTCGGCATAGAGTTCAACCGATATGGTGCCCTGATTGGTCTGGATGTCGGCTAAGTAGTCTCCTTCAGGATCAATCTCCATGAGGGGCGCCCGCGCGTACTGGGGGAAGGTGCCGCCATTGGCCAGGGCCATCGTAACCGGTGTCGGTGTGCCAATGACGGGAGGCGTAGGAGTATCCGCGATGCGGGGGGTGGGAATCACGTCCGGAATCGGAGTAGGGCTGGCCTCTTCCTGGGGCAGTTCGCAGGCGGTCACTGCCAGAATGAGGGCGATAAGTCCCAAAGTTATTAGTGCTTTCATCTGTTTCAAAGAACTCCCGACCATTCGGATGAACCGAGGATCAATCCCGCAACCGGGTTAGATCACTCCCACTCTGGCGCTCAGAGTCATGGCGGTTTAAGTGGCCCGGCGTAAGCCGCATTCTTACCGGCAACGCCGGGCCGCCGGCCATGCCTAGTAGGGGCGGGTGATCTTCGCCACCTCCTTCAATTTTTCCAGCGTAAAGTCAGGAGACTGGCAAAGGCTGATAGTCTTTTCCTCGTATTCGGCGATGGTCTGGACCATGTCAGTAATCTGT
>JAPPJA010000269.1:3503-6249 GCA_028874675.1 Chloroflexota bacterium | reverse complement strand
ATTGGGACGTGGGGCCGGAAGGGTTCGCCGTGGAAGCCGACATCAGCCGGGTGGTACAGGCAAAGGGGCCCGGCGTCTATACCCTGGCGCTGTGGGCCCCCATGGCTGGACGGGACGGCCCGGTGGAGGTGGCCAGGTACTCCATGTTCGTTGCCTGAGCCATCCGCCAACCCGTCCTTCCCCCACTAACCCGTCGTTCCCGCGCAGGCGGGAACCTCGAGCCCGTCCAAGTCGCGGGGTGGCCGTCGGCCGCCGTCAGTAACCGATGGCGCAGCCGTCCTTCCGGGGTTCCGAGCCGGCCCACAGCACCCCCGTTTCCGGGTTGCGCTGGATGACCTGGCCGCCGCCCATGCCTACCCGCGCGTGGCCCCGGATCATCTCCAGGCGGTGGCCCAGGGCCTGCAGTCCGCCAATGACCTCCGGCGCCAGCCCTTCCTCTATTATGGTGGTGTCCCCGATTACCTGGAAGCGCAGGGCGTTCAGGGCCGCCTGGGGTTCCATGCCAAAGTCCACCATGTTGGTCATCACCTGCAGATGGCCCTGGGGCTGCATGAACCCGCCCATAACCCCGTAGCACAGGTACAGTTCGTCGTCCTTCGTGGCCATGGCCGGAATGATGGTGTGGTAGGGGCGCTTCCCCGGCGTCAGAGCGTTGGGGTGGTCGGCGTCCAGCGAGAACAGCGCCGCCCGGTTCTGCAGCACTATCCCCGTGCCCGGCACCACCAGCCCGCTGCCAAAGTTAATGTAAACGCTGTTGATGAAGGAACAGGCGTTGCCCTGGCCGTCCACCACGCTGACGTACACCGTGTCGCCGCCGCTGCCGTTGCCAAAGGCCGTAATGTCCCCGTGGGGCGCGTGGGGCATGGCCCGCTCCGGGTCTATCATCTCCCGGCGGTGGGCGGCCCAGCCCTTGTCCGTCAGCTCCGTTGTGGGCACATCGGCCATCCGGGGGTCCGCCACGTAGCGGTAGGCGTCGGCGAAGGCCAGCCGCATGGCCTCGATCAGGTGGTGGTACCGCGCCACCGACTGGGGCCCCATGCTTTTGACGTCAAACCCCTCCACGATGTTCAGGGCCTCCAGGGCCGCTATCCCCTGGCCGTTGGGCGGACACTCCCAGCAGGTAACCCCCCGGTACTCCGTGCTGATGGCCTCGTCCCAGTCCGACGTATGCGCCGCCAGGTCCTCGGTGGTTATCCACCCGCCCTGCTCCTGCACAAACGTGGCAATCTTCTCCGCGATCTCCCCCCGGTAGAAGGCATCAGAGCCGCCCTCGGCGATGGCCCGCAGCGTTGTCGCCAGGGTTGGCAGCTTCATCGCCTCGCCCTGCACCGGCGGCCGGCCGTTCAGCAGCATCTCATCTCCCCCGGGGCGGGCCGACAGCCGGGGCCCCTGCCCCGACCACTGGTACGCGATGTAGTCGCTGACCGGAAACCCCTCCTCGGCGTAGCGGATGGCCGGCGCCAGCGCCTCCGCCAGCGGCATGGTCCCATGCTCCGCCAGGATGGTCTCCCACCCGTGCACCGTGCCGGGGATGGATACGGAAAAGGGGCCGTCCTGGGGCATCTGCCGGTGTCCCGCGGCCCGCAGCCGGTCAATGGACGCCGCTCCCGGCGCCCGCCCGCTGCCGTTCAGGGCATGCACCTTCTTCTCGCCGTCGTGGCGCACCAGGGCGAACATGTCCCCGCCCACGCCGGTGGATTCCGGCTCCACCACGTTCAGGGTTGCCGCCGCCGCCACCGCCGCGTCCACCGCGTTGCCCCCCTGCATCAGTACCTGCAGCCCCGCCTGCGCCGCCAGCGGCTGGCTGGTCGCCACCATCCCGTTCAATGCCAGCACCGGCGACCGCCTGGAATCAAAAAACATGGTTTTCTCCTTATTTCTATCCACGAAGGACACGAAGGTTCACGAAGGGTTTTTCTGTTGTCCACGAATGAACACGAATGTCCACCAATAATGGATTGGGCCTAATATAACATTCGTGCCCCTTCGTGCCTATTCGTGGATAAATCCCGTTCCTTCGTGCTTCTTCGTGGCCCTTCGTGGATAATCGTCCGTGTTCTGGGCGGGCAATCGTGCTAAAATCTGACCCATCAACAACTTTGGAGGTTTTCCCTATGCCCGCAGAGGTTGGCCAGCCGGCCCCCGATTTCTCCCTTTATGACACCGACCGCAACGTCCGCACCCTCCAGGAGTTCCGCGGCAAGACCGTCGTCCTCGCCTTCTTCCCCGGCGCCTTCACCGGCGTCTGCACCACCGAGGCCTGCACGCTCCGCGACTCCATCCCCGACTTCGACGGCATGAACGCCCAGGTCCTCGGCATCACCGTGGACGGCCCCTTCGCCCAGAAGGCCTGGTCCGACGCCAACTCCGTCAACTACCCCTTCCTGTCCGACTTCTCCCGCGACGCCGCCAACGCCTACGATGTCGCCCTCCCCGGCCTGGCCGGCATGGAAGGCTACGTCGCCTGCAACCGCGCCGTCATCGTCATTGACGGCCAGGGCACCGTCCGCTACCGCTGGGTCGCCCCCGCCCCCGTCAACGAACCCGACTACGACGAGGTCAAGGCCGCCGTCCAGGCCTGCGCCTGACCCCATACTCCGGCCCGGTTTATCCACGAAGGAACACGAAGAGCCACGAAGGAATGGATTTATCCACGAATACCTGGTTTGGGGGTAGGGGGGCCCGGCCGTGGGCCCCCCCCCCCCCCCCCCCCCCCAAACCCCCCCCCCCCAGGGGGGGGGGGCGG
>JAPPJA010000269.1:0-3493 GCA_028874675.1 Chloroflexota bacterium | reverse complement strand
CCCCCCACCCCGCAATCTCAAACTTTTCTAAAACAAATCAAAAAACCCGCATTTAGCGCAGCTTGACTTTCCATCCCCTGCCGGGTTTAATCTATTCCCGATACCGAAAGCCCGGCCCCACATACGCCGGGCCCCGCGCAGGATGTTGGGTGGTGTACCTATGAAAGGCCTTATCTTTAACTCTCACCGGCTCGACCCCTCCGTCATCCCCCGCAGCCCACCGGCATTGCAGTTGCGAACGGGGAATTGCGAATCCATAACCCAAACCGACCCGTCATTCCGGCGAAGGCCGGTATCCAGGACCCCAAATTCCCAATACCCCGCCGTAACACTGGCGTAATACAGGGGTGGTTAGATTATCTTAACCCCATTTAAAAAGTAGAGGTTTTTATGATAAAGGGATTTACCCCATTTATTGGCCTGGCCGTGGTTGTGGCCCTGGCTCTCGCCGCCGTCTTCGGCAGCATGAGCCTGGCGAACCCCGTTGCGGCTGATGGCCACGTGGAAAATTTGATCGTTGTAAACGTGGACTCGGGTCAGATAATGTTGCAGTGGGATGCTGTGGACGACCCGGATACACCGGGCGAATACTCCGCTCGCTGGTATGAAAAGTCATTTGGTCCCAGCGGTGGTCCCAGCGGTGGGTTCACTGCCGGTGTGGCGGGGACTGCACCGTTTAATGTTGACACCGGTACGTCTACTACAGTAGTTTCAGCGACTGTTGGTAACGCGTCTGGCAATGCAGGTGCTCTTTCCAACAATCGCTTGTATGTTGTTGAAGTTCGCTCGGAGACCGGAGACGCGGCCGTGGTCGAGGCCACGCCCGGTGTTCGTCCTGCTACAGGCGCAATAACAATTACCGGTGCAATGGTTGATGATGACAGCCCCGGTGAGGTAGAACTCACTTGGACTCGCTCAACCGCAGCCGCGGATCCCGACAATCTTTCGAATTGGCAGTACCGCTTGAATCCGGGTACCGTTGCAGAAGACCCGAACAATTCAGGCCAGTACATATTTACCGCAGAAACCCCTGCCCCTGGCGAAAGTGATTGGATGGACTTTTCAGCGGTAGACGTTGCAGACGGAGCTGATAACAATCCTGGCACCACAGACGATATCCATACGGGAACAATAACCGGCTTGCCTAGCAAGGCATACAGGTTTGAAGTCCGCGCCAGAAACGGTGACGCACGAGAGCCTACTGCCACTGTTCTGTTCCCAGCTGTTGCAAATACTGGTGCGGTAAATGCGGTTGCTACGCCGGTTGCCATCAGGCCTGCGGCAGCCCAATTGCCAGCCACATTCATGGCCTCCGGCGACGAGCCTGGTGAGAACGCGCGATATACATTCACGTTCAACGCCAAGAGTGGCGGTTACACTCCCGGAGTTGACGATATCGTCGTTACTCTCCACGAGGACTTCCAGATTCCGAGCACCATCCATGAATCCACTGTCGTTATACAGACAACAGTTGATGGTGAGTCCAGCGTAACCAACCCGGCTTCGGTGGTCATTGATGGCGAGGATTTCATCCTTGAATTGGGCGACTTGAACGGTCCAGTGCGCACCATTGCCGGTGCAAACAACGTTCCCGTTAGTGTGGGATCAGGCAATGGGCGGATTGAAGCGGGCGAAGAGGTAATCGTCATCATCCGTTCTTCCGCCGGTGTCGCCAACCCTACTGAGGCCAAGGCGTACGGCGATCTGGCGGCTCAGGGTGACGAAATAGCGGAGAAGTTCACTGTCGTAACCAAGCTGAGCCTTGGCGAGGACGACGGTGGCCGGGGCGACGTGATTTCCGCCACCGGCAAAGGCTTCAAGAACGGAACGACTATGACCGTCCTCCACTTGCCGAACAACGATCTTGAGGCGGCCACCTTGCGCCAGGCCACGGCCCTGTGCTCAGCCACTGTCAGCACCGCTGACGTCGGTGCTTGCGAATTCACCATAACTTCCCCCCTGTTCGAGGGTGGAGACAACTACATCGCCGCGTTTGACGGCAAGACCTTGTTTGCGGGACCCAAGACCTTCGTGTTGAAGCCTTCCGTCTCGGTGAACCCCGGTGGTGGTAGCCCAGGCGAGAGCATTCTGGTACAGCTCAATGACTTCGACCCCGGTCAGTCCGTTTCCGCGGTTAGGATCGCCAACCGTTACTTGTGTTATATGTCGGGTTCGCCTAATATCCTGGCTGGGCTGGGCGTAGAGTGCTCTGCCATAGACATTGACAATGACGGTGCGGCGGATGGGTATCAGAATTGGACCCCTGGCACCGGCGGCACTTCTTCTCCGGGCGGAGAGCTTAACTTTAGGCTAGTGGTGCCAAACAACGCGCCCCAGGGCATCCAGGTGCTCGGCGTTGACGCTGGAGGCGAAGAGACCGTTAATATCGTGATCGGTGGTCCGTCGGTAACTTCGACCCCGTCCACGGTCCTGCCCAATCAGCGTATCAGCCTGGTGGCTACCGGTTTCACTGCGGGGACTTCGATTGATTCCATCACCATTGCCGGCAGCCCTATTCCTGCGGCCAACATCAACGGCAACCAGCCGGTGAATGTGGACAATGGCGGAAACTGGTCGGCTTCCGTGGATCTTCCCATGAACAACAGCACCATCGCCGCCGGTGACCATGCCATCAGGGCTACCGACAGTGAAGGGCGGACCGGTCAGGTCACCGTGACCATACCGGAACGCACGGTAACCATCACCCCGGACACTGGTCGCGTCGGCACCATCGCGGTGGTGAGGGGCACCGGCTTCCCCAGCAAGAACGACGAAGGTAGGAGTTTCAACGTCGAGGTAGTATACGAAACCGGCACAGGCGGGTCCTCCACGGTTTCGTCGGTACCCGATGCCAGCGGCCGCTTTGAGGTACAGTTGCGGGTTCCCACCACGGCGGCGATCCCCTCCACCAACACCGTTAGGGTCAGCTTCAATGTTTCCGGCGATCAGCCGGTGGTGACCAACGTTACTCACAACGTGCCCGAGGGTGTCATTACCCTGTCGCAGACCAGTGGCGGTCCCGGTTCTACCGTGACCATCAGCGGCGAGGGCTTCAAGTCCTTCGTTCCGGTACGGTCGGTGAGCATAGCGTCCTTGGACATCTCCCCGGCCCCTCACCCCAGCACCGACGTGAACGGTATGTTGGAGTTCGACGTGTTGATCCCCGGCCTGGAAGTGGGTATCCAGACCATTGAGGTCAGGATCGGACAGACCACGGCCAGCACCGGCTTCACGGTGACTGAGTCGGGTATCAACCCCGGCGACATCAAGCCCGTTGCCGAGGCCGTTGAGCCGCTGGGCGACGCTTTGGACGTCATCTGGCACTTCAACAACGACACCAAGGAATGGACCTTCTACGACGGAATGGAAGGTGGCACCCTGAGCCACACTATCACGGGTGAGACCTACCTGATTCTGGTCAAGTCTAATGTTGAGGCTATCCTCAACCGCGACACCAGGAGCCTGACCTGCGTGGGCGGCAACTGCTGGAACC
>JAPPJA010000446.1 GCA_028874675.1 Chloroflexota bacterium | reverse complement strand
GAATCGTACCGGTCGTATAATTTGTCTATCTTGGGCTGCCCTCCATCAGTTACACCGTCTAAGATGATGCCAAGGAGTTGAGCCATCAGTTCGTGATGCAAAAGGCGAACCCGACTACGTACACTTACCACGTTGTATCGAGACCATAGAATCTCCCACCGCTGGGCAGCCCTAATAACTGCCAATCGGAATTCGCCTTCATACTTACCCCCCAAGTACTTGCCATTGCGCAACTCCTGCTTATTGAGCGAAACTCCGTAGGCGTTCATACGCTGGAAAATGTCGAGAACAGTATCGTCATCGGCCCCGAATAATTGCTCGACACCTACCTGATAGCCTAGAAAAAGTTGTTGCTGCTCTTCGTCAAGGCTATCGAAGGTCTTGCCAGCGAATCCTCTGGAACGTTTGTCAAGCGCCAGGTCTCCCTCGATAAACTTTACGATGGTATTCAGCCTCTGCTGGCCGTCAACGACCTCTCGGCGGCTCGTTTTGGTTTCAGCATCCGTCACAATGCGCATGTAGATAGGCGGTATGGGTAGATCCCGCAATAGGGTGTCTATAAAGAAACTCTGAACTGACTTAGCCCAGATATCTTCTCGTTGGAACTCCGGGGCAGTAATTAGGGTTCCGTTTTTGATCCATCCATAGAGATCCGAAATCGGATATTGTTGGTGTTGATACATGGGTGGCCTCCCTGTGATGAGAGCGTCAATTACTGGCAACCGATACGACTACGACGTCGTCCGGTAGCCATCATGCACCCCGTTCGTTTTGCTACACATTACCCGAATTCCTCAGATTGCCCCATTATCCGCTCCAAAGAATACGCCTACCATCAAACATACTAAAAAGCCGCCAAGCTGGGAACAGCAGCTGAGCGGCACTCGCCTCTCGGTTTCGTATGGATGAGCGTGGCCGATCTGCACGCAGCGTCAGACTAGCACGACGGTCCAACTTCTACAAGCCCAAAAATGGAGGGACATCGCTTGCCAGCGGACCTCAACGAAGGGAACCACGCAAGAGCTGTAAGCGATAGCGGGACGGCCCATGAAAGTGCCCGCCATAGTTGCAGGTCGTAACCTCCAATAAATTTCGTTCATCAAGGGTCGGCGTGCTGAACAAGTGCTCCGCGAGGTGTCGACGTCCGACAGATCTCCCCCACAATGCTTCATGTCTTCCGGTTCATTGACGTTAAGTGGCACCATTCCTACGGGATGCTGTCGCCATCGAGGTTGATCCGCTTTCTCTGTCACCGTCATCCAGTAGCCGACGCGGGGTTCGGAGAGAATGTAACTAGGGATGGCTGCGTCGTCTCTCAGCTTGCGGTGTAGTCTAGGCACCACGTCCAGCAACGGCTAGCCCTCGCCTATCCGTTCTGGACCTCACACCCGCTGGAGCGCCAGGCCGAGGGTCAGTCCCTGGGAGCATGTACCGCCAAGCCATAAAGCACCGCGTACTCCACGGCCGTCAGATCACTGGCGGTTTGAGACATCCTTCCTCCTTCTACATTTACATTGTCGCTTTCTCACCACCACACGATGATGTAAGTAATCTACTACCCGTACACAGTCGTATATCAAGTATCGGACACACGCATAACTCCTCCTCAGCACCGCGGTCACTTACAGCTAGATCGCCGCCACACCTATCAATTTCCGCAGCGTGGCCCGACGCCTGCGAATACGGGGCTGACCATCGGCAACACAACGGGGATCGTATGGATGCAGGAGGGATGGCAATGGCGCCCCGGCAACCCCTGAACGACGAGCAGCGACTCCTGCTGAGGATCACCGCCAGGATGCCCCTGGCCAGTGTGAACAACCTGGCCTCGGTGACGGGCCTGGGCGAAGAGAAGGTAAGAAGGATGCTGAACCGGCTGCGCAGCGGCGGCTGGGTGTCGTCGGTGATGCGGGGCATGACCGGGAGACGCCAGCACCGCTTCTTCCTCACCGGCCAAGCGGTTGAGTTGCTATACGTCACCGACCACCAGCACCCCAGCCCCAGGGAGGAGGCCCGCGCCGTTAGCCTGGCGGCCTTTCACCCCCAGGGCGAATTGCCCCAGGACTTCCGGGAGCGCTTTGCCCTGGACCACGACCATCCCGTCCACCTGGAGAACCAGGGCTGCTCTCCCTTCGCCGCCAGCGGGCAGGCCGACGCCAACGGAAGCATTGACCACGAGCACCCGCCTTGGACCGCAACGTCGCGGGGCGTGGCGATGTCCCTGCGCCGGCTGGCCATGCTGGAGGCAGTCTACCGCCTCGCCCCGGACCTGCTCCGCAGCGGGAGGGTCAGCATGCCCGCCTGCGACACGTCAGCCGCCGGGGAGGTCAGAATGACCGACTTCCGTCTACTCCGGTATGGAGGCTTCTACCACGCCGTGGCCCGCTACGGCGAAAACGTCTGGACCACCTTCACCTACGCCGGCATCCACACCACCGAGCGGGTGCTGCGGCGCAAGGAGCAGCACCGCTTCTGGGGCGTGGACTGCTATTCCAGCGAGGAGGGCCGTTACCTGAGAATCGGCAACCGCACCTTCTACGAGGACCCGGACCAGGAGGTAGAACCCTCGGGCTTGGTGGTGGTAGCCGTGGACGCCTGGGCCAGGGAGCTGGCACGGAACACCCTGATGGGCAACACGCCCACCATCTTCTGCACGCCGGACGGCATCTGCACTCCGGCGGTGGAGCTGCGGCCCTCCCGGGATCTGGTGTCCGACCCCTCGGGCCACCCCAGCGTCGGCAGGCCCGAGACCGCAGGACTGTGGCTGAGGCGCAACCCGGACATGGCGGCCATCGACGGCGGGCTGGCCCACCGGCTGTTCCTGGCCGTCTGCCAGTTCCCCGCCATGCGGACATCGTGGCTCCAGGAGATCGTTGGCGGCAACGCAGGGGAGGTGAGCCGCCACCTGCGCAGGTTCGTGGACACCGGCCTAGTGGCGGTCTTCGACGGCAGGCACTACCTGTCGGAGCTGGGCATCAGGCGGGCGGCCAACATGAGCCGGGTGCTGCCCGACATCATCCGCCGCCGCCACGGGGCCTACCTGGACCGCTGGTATAGAGAACACGAACTGCTCCACAACGACGGCGTGAACCGCCTGGTGGTCAGGTTCGCCCGGGAGGGAGTGGCGGTCGCCGCCGGCTGGCGGGGCGAGGTCAACCTGCCCGGCCTGACCCAGGTGCGGCCGGACCTGCTGGTGCAGGTCGGCGCGGGAACCCTGGGAGCCGGGACCCACTGCATCGAGTTCGAGCGCTACTCCCCGGTGCCGTCGATGGTGGAGCACAAGCTGGGACCCTACCGCCGCATGGCGGCGTCGGGCCGTCCCCTGCCGCTGCTGGTGGTCTGCGAGACGGCCAGGGGGCTGTACAACTTCCGGGCCGCCGCCGGAACGCTGCCCATGTTGACCGCCACCCTGGAGCGGGCTTTGGCCGGGCCGGTCACCGGGCCGGTAACGGTGTGGAGCCGGGACGGGGTGCCGGCGGCGTTGCATTGTGAGCGCAGGTAAGACGGAATATGCCGGAGCGTTTGCCGCCAAAACGGGGCCTGACGGTGGACGGGCCACCATAGTCCCCTGGGGAAAGTCAGCCCGTCCCTCCCCTGGGCATCCTGAATCCCACCCGTGGCTCGGTGAAGATGTAGGCTGGGTGATCGGCGTCGTCGCCCAGCTTGCGCCGCAGCTTGCCCACCATGGTGCGCAGGGGCCGCAGGCTGCCGCTCCCCCGCTCGCCCCAGACCCGTTCCAGCAGGTGCTCGTGGGTCACCACCCGTCCGGCCTGGGCCGCCAACTCCGCCAGCACCCCGTTCTCCGTCGGGGTCAGGTGCACCTGCTGGTCCGCCAGGGTCACCCTGCGCTGGTCGAAGTCCACGGTCAGGTCGCCCAGCACGTAGGGCCCCAAAGGTTCGGAAGCCACCCGCCGCCGCAGGGCCGCCTTGATCCTGGCCGCCAGCTCCGTGGGCGAGAAGGGCTTGACCACGTAGTCATCGGCTCCCATCTCCAGGGCCCGGGCCACCACCTCCTCCCTGCCGTAGGCGGACAGGAAGATGACCGGCACGTCGGCGACGCCCAGTATGGCCCCCATCAGCTCGATGCCGTCGGAGTCGGGGAGCATCAGGTCAAGCAGCGCCAGCGCGGGCCGCTCCGCCTCCATCAGGCGCAGGGCCTCCTCGGGGTCCCCGGCGGCTACCGGAGCGTAGCCGGCCTGGACTAGGGTGTCGCGGAGGTAGCGCAGGTCGTTGGGGTCGTCGTCCACCACCAGCACCCGCACCGCCTCTGTCTCCTCCTGCTGCCCCTGTTGCGTGGAGCCGGTTGCGCCAGGCTGGAAGCCACCCGCCCAGCCGCTTCCGCCGGTCTCCACCGTGGGCAAGGTGAAGGTGAAGCGGGCGCCCAAGCCGGGGCCGTCGCTCTCGCCCCGGATGCGGCCCCCGTGGGCCTCCACTATTCCTTGGCAGATGGCCAACCCCAACCCGGTATCCCCTCCCTGCTCCTCAGATTGGGCCACCGAGAACTTCCGAAACAGATCGGGCAGCCTCTCGGCGGGGATTCCCCTTCCCTCGTCGGATACCGATACAGCGACGAACAGGCCCTCCCGCACGGCGCTCACCCAGATCATCGACGACTCCGGGGAGTGGCGGGCCGCGTTGGTCAGCAGGTTCACCAGCACCTGCACTATCCTACGCCGGTCCGCCGTCACCAGGGGCAGGTCCGGGTCCACGTCGATTTCGAGGTGGTTCCGGCCCCCTGCATTCCGGAAGGAGTTCCTGGCCCGGTCCACCAGCGCCGCCACCTCCGCCGGTTCCGGGCTGACCGGCAGCGCCCCCGTCTCGATGCGGGCCACGTCCAGCAGGTCCGACACCAGGGCGTTCATGTTATCCGCCTGGTCGCGCATAATACGGACGAACTGGCGCACCACCGCCGGGTCCAGGTCAACCACCGAATCCAGGATCGTGGCGGCCGACCCCTTGATGGAGGTCAGGGGAATCCTCAGCTCGTGGCTGACCATGGCCAGGAACTCGGCCCGCAGCCGCTCCGGCTCTCTCACCTCGGCCATGTCCTGGAGGGTCACCACCATCGACTCGATGACGCCCTCCTCCGATAGGATGGGCGTGGCGTTGAGGAGCAGGGTGCGGCTCCGCCCGTCGGGAACGCTGATGACCACCTCCTCGGCCCGCAGCGTCTCCCCCGATTGCAGAGCCTCCGCCACCGGGAACTCCATCAGCGACACCACCCGCCCGTCGGCCCTCCTGAAGGTCACCACCTCCAGCAGGTCCTGCACCGACTGGCCCGGGTCGCGCAGGCTGTCCACGATCAGGCGGGCCTCCCGGTTGAAGGACCTGGGCAGGCCGGTGGCGGCGTCGAAGACCGCCACCCCCACCGGCGAGGTGTCCACCAGGGTTTCCAGGTCGTTTCTGGCCTGCTGCTCCTCCCGGTGGCGGCGGGCGTTGGCGATGGCCAGGGCCGCCTGGGAGGCGAAGAGCGCCAGGGTGTCCTGGTCCTCCTGGGTGAACTCCCGCCCGCCCTCCTTCTCGGCCAGGAAGATACTGCCCACGGGCTCGCCCCGGTGCAGGACGGGAAAGGCCAGGAAAGAGACCCTCGCGCTTACCTCCACGGGAGGAACCAGTTCGGGCAGGCCCAGCGCCCGGATGTGCTCCAGCAGGTCGGGCACCCGCAGAGGTCCTTGCATCCGGACCAGGTACGCGAAGTGCTCCGGCCAGCCCGGAATGTTCCACAGCCGGCCCGTCTCCTCCGGCGTCATCCCCGAAGCCAGGAAGTCCGCCGCCGTCCCGTCGGCATCGTGCAATACCAGGACCCCGTAGCGGGCGCCGGTCAGGGAGCGGGCCGAGTCCAGCACCCCCTGGAGGACGGTGCTGAAGTCCAGGTCCTCGTTGATGCGCAGACCGGCCTCGCCCAGGCGGGAAAGCCGCTCCCGCAGCGCCTCTATCTCACGAATTAAGTCGTCCCTTGGCTCCAACTCACTGTCTCCCATGGCCCGCTGCTGGGGAGGGAAGGGGCATCAGCCGGGCCGGTTTCGCCCCATCCTGCAAATCGTTACAAAAAGTGGTGGTAAGTCCTGAATATGGTGGCGGGCCGGTGGCACCCCGGGTGCTAGAATCCGTCCAGTCTCCGCTCATAAGCGGGAGGGAAGAACTTGAAGCTCAATCGTACCCACTCCAGAGAGGCCGCATCGTCGACGCCAACGGCGTCAACCCCCCCCCCCCCCCGTCCCCGGGGCGGCCCCCGCCGGCGGGGGGGGGGGGCCGCGCCGAGGGGCGGGCCGCGCGGCCGGGGGGGGGGGGGGGGGGGGGGGGG
>JAPPJA010000026.1 GCA_028874675.1 Chloroflexota bacterium | reverse complement strand
ATTATGCACCCAGTGATGGGCGAAGGGCGCTATGCCGGTGTGGGCCTCGCTCTGGGCAATCTCATTTTCGTGGTGGGGAAAGATGAGGTCCTGGCCGCCGCCATGAATGTCCAGGGGGTAATCCAGGTAACGGAGGGACATGGCGGTGCATTCGATATGCCAGCCCGGGCGCCCCGGCCCCCAGGGACTTTCCCACGAAGGTTCGCCGGGCTTGGCGCCTTTCCACAGGACGAAGTCCATGGGATGTTCCTTGTCCTCGTCCACCTGGATGCGGGCGCCGGCAATCATGCCGTCCAGGGTCCGGTGACTCAGTTTGCCGTAGTCTTCCTTGCGATTGACGCGGAAGTAAACGTCGCCATTGGCGGGATAGGCAAATCCCTTGTCCACCAGGCTCTGGATGGTATCGAGGATGGGTTCAATTTCCTGGGTGGCCCGGGGGTAAATGTCGGCGCGGCGAATATTCAGCGCATCCATGGTGCGGAAGAAGTCGTCAATATACTGGGCGGTGAGGGCATCTTCGCTGATACCGGCTTCCTGGGCCCTCTGGATAATCTTGTCGTCCACATCAGTGAAGTTCTGAATGTGCCTGACCTCGTAGCCCTGGTATTCCAGGTATCGACGGAGGGTGTCGAATACTACATAGCTGAGGGCATGGCCCACGTGGGTGGATGAGTAGGGAGTAACGCCGCAGACATACATCTTTACGGTCTTGCCGTCGGCAGGGACAAACTCCTTCTCTTCTCCGGTCAGCGTGTTATACAGACGCATAGCCTTGCCGCGAGTCCCTTCTCGCCCCTGCGAACCCCTCGGGAAAGTAGCCCGCTGGCCCATTAATCCGAAGAGGGTAAATGAGAATTACTCATCCTGATGGAAAATTGTGGCAATCGCCACGGCTGCGATGCCCTCTTCACGGCCCGTGAAACCCAGGTAATCAGTGGTCGTGACCTTGATGCTGATTCGGCCCGGAACGGTTTCCAGCGTATCTGAAATCAGGGTCCTCATTTCCGGAATGAAAGGCCCCAAACGGGGCCTCTGGGCCAACATTGTAGCATCTACGTTAGCTATGCGCCAACCGCCGACGACTACCTGCTCCCTGACCTGCGCCAGCAATTTCAGGCTATCGATATCGCGGTATTTTTCATCGGAAGAAGGAAAGTGCTGGCCCTTGTCGCCCAGGGCGGCAGCGCCCAGAAGGGCATCCATAATGGCATGGGTCAAGACATCCCCATCGCTGTGGCCCTCCAGGCCGCGGTCGTGGGGAATCGTCACGCCTCCCAGGACCAGGCGTCGCTCAGGAGCCAGGGCATGGGAGTCAAAGCCAATGCCGGTGCGGATGTCGGGGATCACTGCGGCCGTCTTGCCATCCTGGTCGGGTATTCAAACATGCGTGGGCTTGCTATAGGGGAGGAAAAGACAATGCTCAGCTTTGGCTGTTCCACTTGCATTCGCTGCTCCACCTGGCGGAAGTTGCGCCGTCAGGCCACTGCCCGCCCCTGTAATATGGCTTCCATCACCACCAGGTCATCCGGCGTTGTTACCTTCAGGTTCTCGTAGGAGCCGGGGAATACGGTCACCTGGTAACCCAGGGATTCCACCATCATCGCGTCGTCGGTGGCGTCGCCCAGGAAGCGGGAATGGACCTGGCAGAGCAAGTCGTAGGCGAAAACCTGGGGAGTCTGGGCAGCCCACAGCGACTCCCGGGGTGGCGTTCCGGTTATCCGGCCAGCGGCGTCAACCGTCTTGATGGTGTCCTTGACTGGGACGCCGGCAATGGCCGCGCCATGCGGTGAATCCTCTACGGCCATCAGCGCCCGTTCCAGCAGCGCCGCATCCAGGCCCGGACGGGCCCCGTCGTGGACCAGTACCCAGCGGCAGGGTCTCAGCGCGTCGAGTCCGGCTTTTACCGAGTCCTGCCGGCGTTTTCCGCCGGCAACGACGTGAGTGATTTTTTCGTACCCCCGCTCCGTTACCAGTGACCGGCCGCGTTCTACGGAGTCGGCGGAGAGTACCAGGGCAACCTGGGTAATTTGGGGACACTCCTCCAGGCTGTCCAGGGCATGCGTAATGAGAGGACGGCCCAGCAGGGGAGCGAATGTCTTGTCCGCGCCCACCATGCGGGTACTGCCGCCGGCGGCAACCACCACCGCCCCTGCTTTCTCTTCCCGGTTCAAGCCGTAGCTCCCCCGCTAGTCCCTCTCGTAAACATCAAGGGCGCGGGGTTCAGGGGAACAACCAGGTTGCTCAACGTCGCCACCGCGCCCTGTAAGTTGCCGGTACCTTTCCCGTAGTCAGTTATTCTTCGACTGGGCGAAAATAATGCGCCCGGCCGCAGTCTGCAACACCCTGGTCACGGTTACGTCGTGGAAGGCGTTGATGTACCGCTTGCCGCCCTCAACCACCACCATGGTGCCGTCGTCCAGGTAGGCGACGCCCTGTCCCAGTTCCTTGCCCTCCTGGACTATGTTCACCCGCATTTCCTCGCCCGGAAGGACAATGGACTTGAGGGCATTGGCCAGCTCGTTTACGTTCAGTACCTGTACCCCCTGGAATTCCGCCACCCGATTCAGGTTGTAGTCTGTGGTCAGGATGGGACACTTCATTGTGCGGGCCATCTGCACCAGCATCGAGTCCACTTCGTCGCCGTTGGAGATTCCCACATCCAGGATGTCCAGGGTGATGCTGTCATCCCTCCTCAGGCGACCCAGGACCTCCAGGCCCCGCCGACCGCGATTGCGGCGCAGGGGGTCGCTGGAATCGGCAATGTGCCGGAGTTCATCCAGGATGAACCGGGGAACAACCAGGGTGCCCTCCAGGAAACCGGTACCGGTAAGGTCGGCAATGCGGCCATCGATGATAACGCTGGTATCCACCAGGATTTTGCCGTTGCGCCCCGCTTCGGCCACCCCGTTGGTGTGAGCCGAATATTCCAGGGACGGGAATACGGCCTGAACGTCCCTGCCTCGCAGCCCTCCCAGCAGGAGGCCAAAGGAACCCAGGGTGAGGCTCACGATTATGGGTATGCCCCAGGCCATCCACCCGCTAATGTTGTAAAAGGGAATAGAAATCAGGGCGGCAAAGACAAGACCGATCAGGGCGCCAAAAGCCGAAGAAAGAAGGGTACTGCCGGGGACCGAATTGATATAAGCGACCGTCTTGCGCCAGGGACGGAGAAACAGGTAGGGGGTGATAAAAGCGCCAACCGGTATGCCGACGATGGCCAGTACTATGCCCCAGGGGATTATCTGCTTGCTGTCGGTCGGCAGGTCTGGAACATAGGGCCCAAGGCGCCACCCCAGCACGCCAAGGCCACCGGCGCCAATGATTCTCAGGGTCCAAACATCGAACACGAACACTACTCCTTTCCCTGCGTTCGACGCCTCTATCGGTAGCTGCTCAAGGGCAACACCCTGGCTGCCTCCCCACCTCTTCACCAACACTCGTCCACCGCAACCACGGGGCTGCTCCGGCGGCAAACGCAGAACAAATAAGAAAATTAGGACAAAACGCTGGCAACGGAACCCTGCGCGCTACCAAATAAACATCAATGAGGACCAGAGGGCAACGTTCGTGCCAGGCCCAATATAAGAGCCGAGGCTGGGCGAGTTGAGCATAACATAAAGAACAGGGTTTCGGAAGATTTCAGGCCCGGTTTCGGGCATCTGCCGAAAGACGTAACAAAATGGAGCCGAACGCTCACATAAAATCGGCGATACATACTAAGCATCGCCGATTTGCAGCTATCTGCCTTTTTCCGAAGTTCCGGAAAGTGTTGCTAGTGGTGAGCTTCTGCAAAAACCTCGGCAGAAACGCTGGTAGTAGGGGTCGCCACGGCGACCGAGCCATAAAGGGGTCAACGACGCTTCCATTGGTCCACCAGGTATTGCCCCTGGTCGTCATCCAACCCCCACAGCTGGAAGTGAACCTTGATGTCGTCATATACGGAAACGGCGCCCTCGTTGGCGATGGCGGCGCGGTCCGGGTCGCGAAAGGCCTCAATGCTGACGTCCATCCAGTTGAGGGGTATTTCCTCCCCCGTGGCAATGCGCTCCACCATGTTCACCGCGCACGCAGTGATGCCGGACAGGAACAGCTCGCCGGCTCCGACTTCCTCTCCGCCGGAGCCGTCGGCCACCCAGTGGTGATTGCGGGTGTTGCAAATGGCGCGCCCAGGGGTCCCGGTGCTATAGCTTCTTACCCGATATGCAAGGGCCAGTTCTGCCATACTCTCGACCTCCTTTCGTCTCCTGCTTCCGACTGGTGGCTTATATTAACTACATTCACGTGCGAAAGGCAACCACAATACAGGCAACTGCACATCTCGTCAGCCAGTCTGCCAACCCCCGGCCAACTCCCTGCTTCCACCGGGGCTGTGGTATATTTACCAACCACAGTCATCCCCCTTGAAAAGCAACAGTCCCACTTCGGAGGATTAGCTATGAAACTGGTTACCTACAATACGGGGACCGGTCCTCGATGCGGGGTCCTGCAGGAAGACTCGGTAATTGACGTCACTGCCCTTCTGGGGGCGCCCCAGACCCTGCGTGACGTTCAGGCCCTGCTGGAAACCGGAAGCGATGCCGTGGCCCGATTACAGACAGCCCTGGCCCAGGGCAACCCTTCGGCGCCTGTTTTCGCCCTGGAAGACGTTCAACTCCAGTCGCCCATTCTGCGGCCCCCCACCATTCGGGACTTCATGATATTCGAGGAACACGCCACCCAGCAGGGCACCCGCGAGCGGGAAGAAGCCTGGTATCGCATGCCTATTTTCTACTTCTCCAATCCCCTCTGCGTGTACGGTCCGGAGGATACCGTCCCTCACCCTTCGGCCTCAAACATGCTGGACTATGAACTGGAAATCGGCTGCGTCATCGGCAAAGAGGGCTCCAACGTCGCCGAAGCCGACGCGCTGGACTACATCGCCGGGTTCCTGATATTCAATGACTGGAGCGCCCGGGACCTGCAGCGGGACGAAAGCGCGGTGGGCCTGGGCCCCGCCAAGGGCAAGGACACCGCATCCTCCCTGGGACCCTGCCTCGTGACCACCGACGAACTGGCCCCCCTGATTCGTGACGGACGCCTTCACGTCAAATGCTCCGCCCGGGTCAACGGTGTTCCCTGGGTCGAAGACAGCGACGGCAGCCTCTCCTACCACACCTGGGGCGCAATGGTGGAGCGCGCATCCAGGGACAGCCGGGTAGCCGTGGGCGACGTCCTGGGCTGCGGCACCGTGGGCGGCGGCTCCATTGGCGAGGCCATCCGCAAGGGGTACGAAGCGCGCTGGCTGCAACCCGGCGACGTGGTGGAATTCGAGGTGGAAGGCATTGGCACCCTTCGCAACACTGTCGGCCCCAAGGTGGACGAGGACCCGAACTACCGGTATGGCGTGGGTATTGAAATTGAAGCGCCGGTTCCAGGCATCGCCACAGGCTACGTGTACGAGTTGAAACTTCCCTAGCGCGCCAACCCAGGGACAGACCTCCCATATCTGCCCGGTATTCAGCGGGCCAATCAGGAGCAGCAAGTATGCCAGACAAGAAAGGGACCGGATTGCTGATGGTCTGGGCCGATGTGCCCGCCGACAAGGAGGACGATTTCAACGCCTGGTACAACGAGGAGCACATTCCCGAACTGCTGGCCCTGCCCGGCGTTTTGAATGCCGCCCGCTACGAGGCGGTCAAGAGCGGACCCAAGCACCTGGCCTGCTACGAGCTGGAAAGTGTGGCGGCCGTGGAAACCGAGGCCTTCAAGAATCGGCCCCGGTCGGATTGGGCCCAAAGGGCTTCCGCCCCCGCCATAGCAACCACCTTGATCAGCAACGTCTATCAGATGATTCACCCCACCGAGCTGACGCCGGCAATCGCCGGCAGCGATATGGCTCCCGCCCTTCAGATTGGCCGGATGGACGTGGGGCCCGAAAACGAGGACGAATGGAATCGCTGGTACAGCGGCATATACGTCCCCAACTACGAGAAGGTTCCTGGCGTCATTCGGGGGCGGCGCTACAAGTCGGTGCGAGGCACGCCTATGTACGCCACCGTGTATGAGTTCGAGCATGAGCTGGTTTCCGAAAGCGATGAGTGGGACCGGCAGAGAGACATAGACCCCTCCACTGAACGCATCCGGCCCATGATGACCCACGCCCCCGGCTCTCCCGGTGTATGGAAGAAGACTTTCCAGATTTAGCGACTGCCGTCAAATTGAAAATCAAAACTTCCCAGCGATCCAATTCGTCGTTCCCGCGAAGGCGGGGACCTGGAACCTGTGCAAGTCGTGGGTTGGGTAGGGGCGCATGGCCATGCGCCCCT
>JAPPJA010000152.1 GCA_028874675.1 Chloroflexota bacterium | reverse complement strand
TGCGGAGTACGACAAGCTGGCCGACTGGGTTCGTGGCAGCATTGATATGGACCTGGTCTATTCCATCACGGGCCTCAATCGCGACTTTGACCGGGATGACGCCTGACCCATGGCGGCAACGCTAACGTTGGTACTGGGCGGAGTTCGGTCGGGCAAGAGCGCCTACGCAGAAACCCTGGCGGAGCAGTCCGGCCGGTCAGTCCTCTACGTTGCTACCGGGCAAGCCATTGACGACGAAATGGCCCAACGCATCCGGCAGCACCGGGAGCGCAGGCCAGACTATTGGAGCACAGTGGAAGAACCGGTGGACCTGGCCAAGGCCGTTGAGGGCGCCCTGTTGCAACCCAGATTGCCTGAAGTAGCGCTCCTGGACTCGCTGGATGTCTGGGTTTCCAACCTGCTGCTGGCCCACGACGAAGACGACGCCGGCAAGGTGGAACAGTTGGCCCTGGGCCAGCTTGAAGCCCTGGTCCAGGTATTAGACCGGGCCGGAATTCCGGCGGTCATGGTCAGCAGCGAAGTTGGCCTAGGTCCGGTGCCCCCCAACCGCCTGGGCCGGCGGTTCCAGGACCTGCTGGGAACCGTAAACCAGCGTGCCGCACAGCTTGCAGACTCGGTGTGGCTGGTGGTTGCAGGCATTTCGGTGCAGATAAAGCCGCATTAGCGCAGTTCAATCTGCCGACTGCGGTATAATTCCCGTCGTCACCCCCGGTAATGCCGCGTGCCATGGAGTCCGATTCCGGGTTGCACGCTGTGGATCAAATACCGCCTTGCAAGAACAACGGCCCAGTCCAATTCATTCCGGCGACTCAATCCTTCAGCCCGATGCGTTAATCGGGTCTGCCACCGTGCGCGCGCCGGGAGTGTGCGGGGAGCTGGTGCAGGGAATGCTGGGCGATGCCCACTTCCTGGTAACGTGCCCCGTGGATTTCTTTGCCAGGGTAAAGGTGGATATAGGGGAACAATCCTCCGGTGTATTGGGTCCCGCCGACTGCCCCAAGACCTCCGCCGCAGTTATGCACACCCTGGCCTACCTGGGAAAGCAGCACCTGGGCGCGGAGGTAAATGTCAGCAACCCCATTCCCCGGGGCAAGGGATTTGGCAGCAGCAGCGCGGACGTGGCGGCAGCCATCGCAGCCACCGCCCTGGCCCTGGGAGTGGAACTTACCCCAGCCCAGATTGGCCAGCTGGCCGTCGAAACGGAGCCCACTGACGGCATAATGTTCCCGGGCATTGCGCTGTTCGACCACCGGGAAGGATTGATTGCCGAAGAACTGGGGCCGCCCCTCCCCATGGAAATCCTGGCGCTGGACTTCGGGGGCCAGATTGACACACTGGCCTTCAATCGGCAGGACCGGCGGCGGGAGTGGCAGGCGATCAGCGGCGAGACGAGCAGGGCCCTGGATATGGTCAGGGATGGTATCAGGCTGAGAGACCCAGGCCTGGTAGGGAAAGGGGCTACCCACAGCGCCCTGGCAGCCCAGGAAGTGCTGTTCAAACCCCGGCTGGCGGAAGTCATGAAGTTTGCCGAGTCCGTTGGAGCCGTGGGCGTCAATGTGGCGCACAGCGGCACTGCCATCGGGGTGTTGCTGGACGCGACCCAGCGGAGGGGGAAGTCCACGTATCGTATGGCCCAGCGAGAATTTCCCGATGCTGAGGCCGTCTATCACCTGCGCCTGCTTGGTGGCGGTGTGCAACGAGTTTAGGCGACGGCCTCGGCTACATATTCACGTAAACTTGTCCAGGAGCCCAGAGGTCAATCAACTTAGTATCGAAGGAGCAGATCCCCATGGCAGAGCATAACCTGGCGATTATAGGCGGCGACGGCATTGGTCCCGAGGTGGTTAACGAGGGCAAGAAGGTGCTGGATTTTCTGGCCGCCAGCACCCCCGGTCTCAGCTTCAAGTACACCGAGTTCCCCTGGGGTTCAGCTTACTACCGGGAAATGGGCCGGATGATGCCGGAAGACGGGCTGGAGCAGGTTTCCGCCAATGAGGCCATCCTGTTCGGGGCAGTGGGTGATCCGGACATTCCGGACCATATTACCCTCCAGGGGCTGCTGCTGCCCATGCGCCGGGCCTACGACCAGGGCGTTTGTGTCCGTCCCGCCTATTTGCACCCCGGAGTTACGTCGCCGCTGGCGGACAAGTCGCCCGGCGAAATCGACCTGGTTATCTTCCGTGAGAACACCGAGGGAGAGTATGCGCCGGTTGGCGGCCGCCTGTATCCCGGCACTCCACACGAAACGGTGATGCAGACCAACGTCTTCACCCGACGGGGGACGGAGCGCATTATTCGGGCGGCGTTCGAGTACTGCGTGCGACGCAACCGGCGGATGAAGGTTACGTCGGTGACCAAGTCCAATGCCCAGGCTTTTGGGATGGTCTTCTGGGACGAGGTGTTCCAGGCGGTGGCCGCCGAATATCCCCAGGTAGAGACGGAGTCGCTTCTGGTGGACCGGGTGGCCATGGACCTGGTGCGCTGGCCCGAGGACTTCGACGTTATGGTCGCGTCCAACCTGTTCGCTGACATCATCTCGGACATCGCCGCCGTGGTAACCGGAAGCATGGGCCTGGCTCCCAGCGCAAATATCAATCCGGAAAGGGAGTATCCCTCCATGTTTGAGCCGGTCCACGGGGCAGCATTTGACATAACGGGCAAGGGCATTGCCAATCCGCTGGCAACCATTTCTGCCGTAGCTATGATGCTGGACCACCTGGGCGAAACGGAGACCGCCCAGCGAGTCGATGCAGCCGTGGTGCGCAGCCTGGAGGAGCGAAAAGTAATGACTCCGGACCTGGGTGGTACGGCAACAACGTCGCAGGTGGGGGACGAGGGGGTAAGGCTGCTGGGGGAGGGGTAGGTGCTCGCGGGTTAAAGGTATCCTACAGACCTTGCCTTACCTCAAGCGCTCGACATTGGCTTAATTATTCGACCCTTATCTCTGTAATGTCATCAATCTCAATCTGCTCATGGCACTCCGTACAATACAGTGCCAATACGGCAGGATCTGTGAATTCAGACCTCAGGTGGACGAGCTTATTCTCTTCCGCACGAAAAACCTGATAGGTATCGAAGTCTCCTCGGACTTCATGGGAACCACAGTTCCTGCACGCATATTTGGGAAGCACATCGTTGATTGCAATGTTTATACTAATGTTGAGATTCATGATTCGACCACCGTCTCCCTTTAAGGTTGAAGATCGAGATCTTTGATCGAATTCGCTGAATTGTCAATATTATTTCTGGAAGAGAAGACTAAATAATGCCGTTCTAATGCAAGATTTGGTACTCGCCCCTGCCCACAAATCTCAGTACCCCGTGATCTCGTAGGACCTGTAGTTGCTGGCGAATTTTTGCTTCCACGTTGTGGTTCTCTGGATGGGCATGGCGCAGGCTTGTCAGAAACATGTTATAGAACTGACGGAGTGTAAAGCGATTGTTCTGGGAGGTTGTTTGAATTTCCCTCACTGCAGCTAGAATTTCTCCACCCCAACCACCCAATGCCCGCGTGTCGTCCTTCAGAAACTGGAACTGTCTCCATACATTACGGGCCTCAAGGCGATCAATGGGTTGACTGCCTTGTATTAGCGGAATGCGGCCTTCTTGAGGCAACCTATCCAGGAGGATGGTAGAGCCTACCCAACCAGCACGGCGAGCACTCGGTGAAAGCGGCTTTCTCGGTCGGACTAAAGACCTGCCGATGAAGTGAGACGGAACAATGAACAATCCTGTAACTCTCAGCAATTGAAGGTCGTAGTCGAGAAATGCGTAGTTAGGAGCTTTGCCTTCTGAAATCGCCGCCATCTTTACTTGATAAGCCGAGTTGGGAACAGTCTTTCCGTGCTTTCCATTCTTGCCCTTAAGCTGGTATGTGCTATAGCAACTGGGACAGGTAAAGTCCTTGACTGGAGTACCAGGCTTGTGCTGTTCCAAATGGTCCGAGGGACATGAAAGGCAGTAGAGATTTTGTGAGGCCCAATGCTCGGTGAGTCTCCCTGAAATTGCACTCTTGCTTACCAGCCCTTGGGTGACCGACAAGTCTAAGGTTAGATCCATGGAGCTGGGCCAGCCAAATGGAGGAGAGAATCCAAGTCCCATGACATCATAATTCTGAGTTCTACACCGGCATCTGCTTCCTAGCAGCTATTCCCGCCAGGTTCCTGTACCATTAAATAGCCCCCAACACCACCTGCACTATTCGCTTTTCCAGGGCCAGGGCCAGCTGGCCCGCCAGGTCGAGACGGTCGTGGTTGCCTACGGCGCCAACGAATGCTACGCCCAGGATGCGTCCAACCCTGAAGTCAATGACGGTTGAGGAGACTACTCCCTGGGGGCCGCCCTGCACGGCCTTGATTGCCACGGCCTCGTCGAAAAAGCCCGAGGGCTCCAGCCGGTCCACCGAGATAAGCTGGTGTCCCTCTCCAACGCTTTCGCCCACGTTGCTTTCGAAGTCCTTGAGAAAGACGTCCGTCATCCACCCGGTTACCGACTCGGGGTTATCGAAGAGGTGAGCCACGGTGGATCCCACAAAGTTGAAACCGTCGAATACGTTCATGTCTGAAGTGGGGCCGAACTCCCGCATATAGCCGGTAATTCGGCCGGCCTCGCGGAACCGGGCCGCGGTGCTGCCGGTGAATCCGTGGGCGGCCATGTTCTCGTTATCCAGGGGGCCGACCCGGACCTGTTGGTAACCGGCAAACTCAGGCGGCAGTTCCGCCCTGTCCAGGACCATGTATTCCAGGTCCTGCTCGGAGATTCGAAAGGTTGCGCGTTCCAAAGCTGCGGACGTCAATTGAGGGCCTCGCTTTCCTCGGTAGGTGGTGTTGGCCAGGGGTGTCAGGATTGTATTTCACACGCAGGGACACCCCCGGCTGCGGTTGCCGCTATTAGCCGCAAACCATGGGATAGACGTGCTGGACTCGGGACATTTCACCGGGAACCCTGCTCTTGTTCCAGGTCTCGCCGCCGTCATTGCTGCGGAAGACCAGGCCGTCCCGGTCGCTGCAATAGACGTTTTGGGGAGCGTTGGGGTCGATGGCGATCTGGAACATGCGGCTCGGGGCCATTTCGCCCAGTTCCACCCGTTCCCAGGTCTCTCCGGCGTCCCTGCTGCGGACCAGGACACCGGCCTCGGTGGTGCCCGGAGGGGCGCTGCCGCCGCCGGCTCCGGCGGCCAGGTACATGGTATTCGGGTCGTCCGGAGCTACTACCAGGTCGCGGCAGTAGCTGCCGCCGGGGAACATTTCGTCAATGTCCACAAACTCCCAGTTGCTGCCGCTGTTCCGGCTGCGGAACATGGCCAACTGGGTGATGATGTAAACCAGGCCCGGTGACGTGGGGTTCACCTGGACCCCGTGCAGGTCCACCGGACCGGTACGGGTGTAGTGTCCGTCGGTAATGGACTCCCAATTGTCGCCGCCGTCGCGGCTAGCAATCAGGCCACCCACTTCAATGGCGCCATAAACGTCCTGGGGATTGTGAGCGTCCACGGCTAGGCCGATGACCCGCTTGCATATGGGATAGGGGTTCATGGTGATGTGGGGGAAGGTGACGCTGTCGGTGTTGCCCTTCTTCCACGTGGAGCCGCCATCGTTGGAGCGGGCTACCATGCAGTTGTCGTAACCGGCAAACATCACGCTATGGTCATTGGGGTGAACTGCCAGGGACCAGACATCGCCGTCGCGAGAGTCGGTGGCTTGCCAACTCTCGCCCCCGTCACTGCTGCGAAATACCCCCGACTGGGTGCCGGCAAAGATTACGGAGGGATCGTCTGGGTGTACCAGCAGGGCCCGCACCTGGGGTTCTGCGGGCAGGCCGCTGGTAATGCTCTGCCAGTCTTCCTCTCCGTCAGCCTGCCGGTACAGGCCCCCGTGGCCCAGGGGACGGACCTCCTGGGAGTTGGTAATTAACGGCGCTTCTCCGGCAATTCCTACGTACAGGTGGGTCTGGTGCTGTTCGGTTGCCATGCTAGCCCTCCCTTGCGCTTTTACGCTCAATCGTTCGCGCGGGATTCATTCCCGCACCCGCGATTTTCCCTATGGATTGTTCTGCTAATCCGCTTCCTTGTCAAGTGTTGACTCCGTCTCCAGAGACCACGGGCCGGGTCAGCCACACACCCAGTTTCGCCTTGCCAGGTTGGCGGGAAAAAATCGAAGCATCTTTTTTCTGTGGATTTTTGCTCAATTCGTATGTGACTGTGTCCATTTGACGGAAGGTGCAGCCAGGCGTTTAAGTGAAGGATTTCAATGCCATCCCCACGCACGGCGCGAATAGCAAAGAACGAAGGTGAGCCGAGGGGATATGATTCGGTGCGCTAC
>JAPPJA010000260.1 GCA_028874675.1 Chloroflexota bacterium | reverse complement strand
GTTCGCCCGTTGGCCGTTGAATATGTCCGGCTCCTATGTCAGCAGCGATGGCTGGAACGTCGGAGGCGGCAACCCTGCTGTAATAGCGGGTGGCGCCGCCGGATTCCTGGACCATTACCTGGGGAGCGGCGAAACAGGCTCCATCACATCCGGACAGGACGAGATAGCAGTCGTCTCGGAGGGCCAGCGCTTCTCGCATTGCGTCCGCCACTGCGTCAGCGCCCACCGCCTGGCTGCACTGGCCTACCTGGACCGTGACGCGGGTCCCCGACGCGCCAATGGCTGACCGCCCGTGTCGGGCGCTGTTAAGGAGGTCTTCGAAGGTCATTCCCGCAGCCACCCGTCCAGTTGTTCCAATACGCCATGGGCCATTTCTCTGCCCTGCCAAACGCCGTCCACTTCAACCAGGGGAGCCAGGGGACAGCGGTAGGCGCAGGGGGTTTCCTCCAGGGTTACGGGGGATTCCGCATCAGCTTGCCCGGAAACTGCGTCCAGCTTGTCCTTCAACTGGGAGAGCAACTCCCGGGCCCCTCCGTGCCAGCAGCTAAGTCCCGTGCATACACGCAGGAGGTGCTGGTTGGGTTGCTGGATACGCAGCTCGGTATAGCTGGTGGCGGCGCCGTAAACCACGCTGGCGGGCGTGCGCAGGTGCCAGGCGACCACCTGAAGGGCCCACTCCGGCAGGTGCCCCAACTCTTCCTGGATGAAATGAAGGGCAGGCAGCAAGTAGGTACGCTGCGGGGGGAATTTTTCGCGGAGAATGGGCCTGAGTTCTTCCCTTTCCATATCGCTCGAACACGGACGCCTCGCCGGTGTTCCCGGCCGGCGGCCGCATCTACCGGCTATAGCTCGTCAGGCTCTCGCGGAGGGATTCTGAAGATGACGCTTCCGTCTTCATCGTGGGAATGAGACATTATGGCCTGGTGAAGGTTCCTGATCTGCTCGCGGGTTCTTTCGCCCTCGGAACGAATGAGTTCCTCGTTGTGGCGGATAAGCTCCTCATGGCTGCGAAAGCGCTGATCAGCGAGGTGTTCATTCTGTTCAATGCGGTCATAAATGCGCTGAATCTCAACGCGGATGCTCTGGAATTCGCCCTGCATTTCATTGGGCAGTCGGCTGGTGGCTTCAGTGAGTTTGCCAATGCGGTATATTGCGGTAGCGGCAAGGCCGATGGCCGCGATAATGACGGCTACCAATCCGGCTGTGGCTGTGATTTCCGCTGCTTCCACTTGAGGGACGCTCCAGGAGATGGACTGTTTCAGGGGCATTCTACCCTAAAGGGTACTATGCCCGCATTACAGCGGTACGCAAGGTAGTCTGCCTATCTTTCGACGCCCTCCTCGACCACCATTCTCTCCAATCCCAGTTCCGCCAGTTTCCCTTCGGGTATCAGTCCGTCGGGCGTCCAGCCCCTGGCCCGGTAGTAACCATCAATCATGAAGTCCAGGTCCTCCCGGGACAGGCCCACGCCGGCGACCACGCCATTGGGCAGCGGTTCCTCCAGGGTTCGCGGGGGCAGGGTATCGTCAAGGCGAGTCCAGCCCTCGCGGATGTTGAACAGTTTCTTAAGGTTGGATATGCGCTGGCCGGACCTTCGCAATTCCTCCGCGGTCATTTGCCAGCCCGTTACCATGGTATATACCTGGGCAGACTCCTGGTAGAAGTCGTGAAAAGCTTTGCGCAGAAACTTGCACCAGATCAGGGAGTCCAGCACCGCTTCAAAGTCTTCGCTTTCCGCAGCAATTTTGCCGCGGCCCTCGTCAACGGAAAGCCGGTCCACCCGGTTTGAGAAATCTGCCTCGTAGGCCGATGAGCGGTTATGGCAGGCGCCTCGGGGGGTTATCGCCAGGCCCAGGGCCATGGTTTTGAGGCTGCGGGGTTCGTAGCCAGGCATTTCCAGACCCTTTACGTGCATGGCCCAGTTTTCCGAACCCCGGCCGACATGGGCGGCGGCGGCCCGGCTTCCCTCGGCCAGCAGGTTGCCGATGCCTCGGCGGTGGCCGATGTCTTCCAGTACCTGCAGCAGCGCGGGACCGTTGCCGAATCGCAATTCAATGCCGCCGCAGTCTGCCCTGGTCAACAGGCCCAGTTCGTAGCACTCCATGGCCCATGCCACGGTGGCGCCGGCGCTGATGGTATCCATCCCCAGGTCGTCGCACAGGGCGGCGGCGCGAATCACGATATCGGGATCGGAAATTCCACACAGCGGGCCGAGAGCAAACAGGCTCTCGTATTCCATTCGGGCGCCGCCCTTGCTCGTTTCCTTCTTGTTCCGCTGGTCGCTGGTCACCAGGATGCGCTCACAGCCGATGGTGCAGTTGGCGCAGCCGGCGTTCCGGTGCAGGTGGTTCTGGTGCAGTTCCTCGCCGCTGACCCGGTCCGCGCCTTCGAAGGTGGACTCGCGGAAGTTGCGGGTGGGCAGGGCGCCCAGGCGGTTGAAAACGGCCACGTTGGCCATGGTACCCAGGTTCCGGTACTTCTCGGTAGCGGCCCCCAGGCTGCGGCGGCTGAGATCGCGACCAAAACTGCGCACCGTGTCGGGTTCGGCAACTTCCACCGGCAGATAGCCGCGCAGGGCCACCGCCAGCAGTCCCTTGGACCCCATTACCGCGCCCAGTCCGCAGCGTCCCGCCTGGCGTCCGCCATCGTTGCTTATTGACGCAAACTTGACCCGGGCTTCCCCTGCAGGGCCGATGCAGGCTACGCGATAGCGCGGGTCGCCCAGCCTCGCCTTAACCGTTGCTTCCTTTTCGGCGGCGCCCATGCCAACAAGTTCGGCGGCGTCTTCGAATCGGACTGATACCTTCTCCGGCTCGAGAGCGTCACCTTCGATGCGGAGCAAGGTCGGAGTGGCGGACTGGCCCGTAATGATGAGGGCGTCGCCGCAGCACTTCTTAAGTTCGGTGGCCAGGTGACTGGAGGACAGGGAATCGGCAATGAAGCCCGTCAGGGGCGACTTGGTCAATACGGCGAACTTGCTGGAGGTGGTCAGGCGTGTGCCCACCAGGGGGCTGCCGACAAACAGAAGGGGATTTTCGGGCCCGAGAGGGTCGGCCCCGGGAGGACAGTAGCGGTAAAGGAGGAGTGTGCCCAGGCCAATGCCGCCGATGAAATTGCGAAGGTCATCCGGCGCTATCGCATCCCAGCGGTGGGTGCGGCTGGTCAAATCCACTACTAGCGCTTTGCCGTGATAGCCGTACATAAGCCTTTTGTGAATCAGGAATGGAAGCTGGTAAATGGCTGATTTCGGTTTCCCAAAGTCACCGACGAAGCCCGTGTCTGAAAGGGAAGAAAACTGTCGCTCTAGCTGACGCCTCCACTTGCGGCTCACCCCCCGGCCTGGCTGGAAATCAACAGCAGGAAGTCCCCGTCCTCGACAGTAAATTCACCGTCGCCAAGAAAGGCCAGGCCATTGAGGTTGAAGACGTACCCTTCTTCCAGATTGGTCAGGTCTCCCCTCAGACCGTGTCCCACCAGGGAGGGACACCGGTGAGCCAGGGCCGCAATCAGGTTCTCGCGGCTCACGGGGGCGGGCACTGCCAGTTCGACGTCTTTCGCTCCGCCCAAAATGCGGGGGGAGCCGAACAGTTCGACAGTGATGCTTATAGTCGCGGCGGAGCTGGTCATTGTTCGCCGACCGCCAGTTCCCGGGCCAGTTCCAGGTCCTCGGGAGAATTGACGTTGAAGAAACTGTGTAGCGCTGGGTCGAAAGTCTCAATTTCTTCCTGCGCCAGGTACTTGACCCTCACCTGATCGAAGAATCCCGAAATCTTGAGGTCGTTGGCCTGCAACCTGGCTTCAATGCTGGGAAGACAAGCCCTGGAATAGAGGGCGTGGGTGGGTTCGGGGAAGGAGCCGGGCTGGGGAACCACGGCATCCCAGCCTTCGCGCTGGGCCAGCATGTGCTCCAGCAGGTCCCGGTTGAGGAAGGGCATATCACAGGCCACCACCAGGCCCCACGGGTTTTCGGCTGCGGCGAGTCCGGAAAATATGCCGCCCAGCGACCCACCTTCCGGAAAGATATCTACGGCTATCCGGTGGGCAGGTTCCAGGGGGAGTGAGTCTGCCCGAGCGGAATCGGCAACCACCACCACTATTTCGCTGGTCAAGGGGGCTACCCGCTCAATCACACGACGGATGAAGGGCTGGCCGCCGAAAGGCTCCACCGCCTTGTCCCGGCCCAACCTCCGGCTGCGGCCACCGGCAAGAATTATGCCGGTAACGGGTTCCTGGCCCGGGGCTTCCGTCGGGTGAACCACGGATGCAACCTCGAAACTGTCAGGAGATCAGATGAATTGCCCAGGGGCAGCCATATCGCTCACCAATGAACACCGCGCCGGAAGGCCGCATGCTCTCATTACAGGAAGGGCCCGATTGGAAGGCGTCAATCTCGGCACAGCTTTCACGCAAGCGCCTGTGTTGAGTATAGCACAGAGGGTTTTTCCCAACTTGACCCCTGTTGGGACCCCTGGGAGACAGGGATGCATTTGGAGGGGTCGCCCTTCTCCTCATTCCGTGAAGTGACAGAGGGGCCGTTGACGGCCTGGATGGCCGATATCTAGCGTAAATATTGTCGAGACCGGCCCGGGCGATGGGCCGGTCTTTCCCATTGGGGAAAGCAATGGTTGGGAGGTACTCATTTGGTTTGTCGTCGTTGCATGTCGGATCGCTTGATTCGCCTGGCGGTCATGCACCCCTCGGACAACCCCGTGCTGCGCTGCCTGGAGTGCGGGTTCCTGTTCAGTCCCGGTGCGCCGAATGTCGTCCCGCGGGGGCCAGAGGGGAGCCGGCCCGTTTTCCGGAACCAGTCCGGGGCCAGCCCTGGTAATCGTCTGCCAGTTTCGGGGTGTGAATCTCCATGAAGAACTGGGGAACGAATGCTGAAGCTGGGGAAGCTCCGGTCATCTCTCCGGTGGACTTCGCCCAGCGGGTGCTGCGGGTTGAGCTGTGGGCCAAGCAGGAAGAGGTCCTGACCGCCCTGGCGGAGCATTCGCGGGTTGCCGTCAAGTCGGGTAACGGCCTGGGCAAGGGATTCAGCGCGGCAGTGGCCGTGCTCTGGTTCCTGTACACCCACGACCCCGCCGTTGTGCTCACCACCGCGCCCACTTTCAGGCAGGTGCGGCACCTGCTGTGGAGGCAGATTCACAGCCTGCACCGCCGGGCTGCGGATGAGCTGGGAGGGAAGTTGCTGGATACCCGCTGGGAACTGGGCGAGGATCGGTATGCCATGGGCCTCTCGGCAGACTCGGCGGACCAGTTCCAGGGCTTCCACAGCCCCAACCTTCTCGTGGTAGTTGACGAGGCGGAAGGGGTCAGCGACTTCATCTACGAAGCAGTGGAAGCGGTTATGACCTCGGCCGGTTCCAGGCTGCTGCTGATTGGAAACCCGACTACCGCCTCGGGCATCTTCAGGCGGGCCTTTCACGAAGAGCGGAGCATTCACCACTGCATCACCATTTCCGCCCTGGACAGTCCCAACGTTCAGTCGGGGAGGGCAATTATTCCCGGGCTGACTACCGGCAAGTGGGTGGAGGAACGGGGTCGCATCTGGGGCGAGGACAACCCCCTGTACCGGTCGCGGGTGCTGGGCCAGTTCCCGGACCTGGCGGACAATTCCCTGATCCGGCTGTCCGACATAGAGGCGGCGGTCCAGCGCTGGCAGGAGGTCCAGCTGGCAATTTCGGCAGGCGCCGTGGCCAGTCCCCCCGAAGGAGACGTGGTGATTGGCGTGGACGTGGCCCGATACGGGTCAGACCACAGCATCATCCTGCGCCGGAGGGGAAATCGGGTGGAGGAAATCCGGGCCTTCAACGGGCTGGACACAATGCAGGTGGCCGGTCTGGTGGCAGCCGCCATCCGCGAGCACCAGCCCATTCAGACCAGCGTGGACGAGGTGGGAATCGGGTCGGGCGTGGTGGACCGGCTCAGGGAGCTGGGGCTGGGAGTGCATGGCGTAAATGTGGCCCGTCCCGCCCGGGAGAAGAAGGTGTTCGCCAACCTGCGCTCTGAAGGTTTCTGGCGGGTGCGGGAGCTGTTTGCCACGGGCGAAATCTCCATACCTCCGGACCAGCAGCTAATGGGAGAACTGGCAGCCCTGACCTACAAGTATGACAGCCAGGGCTGCTTGCTCATGGAATCGAAGGAGGACCTGCGGAAGAGGGGGGTGGCCTCGCCCGACCGGGCCGACGCGCTGATGCTGGCTTTCGTAGTTCCCCTCAGCCGCCCCAGGCTGTGGACGTGACCCGCCGTCGCCAGGAATTGTGACAGGCAGCGCGGGCAGGAAGAAAAAATAATACTCCCGCCCCGCCTGTCCCCGGAAAATA
>JAPPJA010000298.1 GCA_028874675.1 Chloroflexota bacterium | reverse complement strand
GCCCCGGTCTGCTCCGCCACCTCCCAAAGTGGATAGAACTCCGGGTCGTCGTACGTCTTGCCGTTGACGCTGTCGTCAATCATGGCCCCCTTCAGGCCCAGTTGCGTCATCGCCCGTTCCAGTTCGGTTGCCGATGCCGCCACGTCCTGCATCGGAAGGGCGGCCAACCCGGCAAACCGGTCGGGATGGTCCCTGGTCAACTGCGAAACATAGTCGTTGCATTCCCGGTCCATGGCGGCGACGGTGTTGGCGTCCCGGTCATAGCAATAGAACACGGCATTGGTCGAGAGTACGTGGACGTCCACGCCCAGGGAGTCCATGTCGGTAAGCCGCTGTTCCGGCGTCCACATGGTGCGGGGCACCGCCAGGTGAAACTCGTGAGACATCCCACTGATGCCGTACCATTCCTCGCCGGCCTCCACCGCGCGGATGTATCCTTCGGGGCTGATGTGGGCGTGCATGTCTATAGATCTCATGGATTGCAAGCTCCTGCGTTGTGGGGTGTCGCGGGGGCTAAAGCCCCAGCATCTCTTCCAGGTTTTTCCAGAGGATGGCTTCTTTCTCTTCCAGGGTCAGGCTTTGCAGCCCCATCACCCACGAGACCGGCCAGTCAATCTTCATATCCGCCGGCCAATCGGTGCCCAGCACAATCCGTTCAATTCCCACCGTGTCAATCAGCATCCGCAGGGCCGGTTCGCTGTGGGTCAGGCAGTCGTAGTAGAACTTGTTCAGGTAATTGCTTGGCGGCTGGTCAATATTGACCCGCGCCTCCGACCTTACCTGCCAGCCCCGGTCCATGCGTCCGATGCCAAAGCAGGCATAGCCGCCGCCGTGGGCCAGCAGCACCTTAAGGTCCGGGCACTTGTCCATCACCCCGCCAAATGTGAATGCGGCAAAGGTAACTGCCCGGTCGGCCAGGTTCCCGATGGTGTTGCGAACGTGGTAGCGGGGCTGGCGCTTGGTGCCAATGGTGGAGCCGCCCTGGTGAATGAAAATCACCGCTCCCATCTGTTCCGCCGCCTGCCATATGGGCAGGAACTCCGGCTCGTCAAAGGTCTTCCCATTTACCTGGTCGCCAATCATGGCTCCCTTCATCCCCAGCTGGTTTACCGCCCGGTCCAGTTCGGCAATCGCCGCGCTGGCGTCCTGCATGGGAATGTTGGCCAGCCCTGCCAGGCGGTCGGGGTAGTCCATGGTCATCTGGTAAATTTCGTCGTTGCAGTCCCTGGCTATGGCCGTGGTCACCGCCACGTCCTTGTCATACTGGTAAAAGCCGGCGTTGGTGGATACCACCTGGATATCCACGCCAATGGAGTTCATATCCGCAATTCGCTGCTCCGGCGTCCAGGCGTTGCGGGGATTAAACAGCTCTCCGTCGGCGGTGGTCATGCCGTGCCAGTCGTTTCCTGACAGCACCGCTCGTTGAAAGCGCTGGGGAGTCGAGTGCGCGTGAATGTCAATGCTTCGCATCTGGCTTCCTTTTCGAGAGTTTCCGGGTAGCCGCCGGTTACTGCGGCCCCGGCCCGGACTTAAATGCCCAGCAGGTTTTCCAGGTTCTTGTATAGAATCGCTTCTTTCTCTTCCTGCGTAAGGCTCTCCAGGCCCAATATCCAGGAGACCGGCCAGTCAATGGCCATGTCGGCCGGCCAGTCAGTGCCAAATATGACCTTGTCTATACCCACAGTGTCTATCAGCATCCTCAAGGCAGGCTCGCTGTGGGTCAGGCAGTCATAATAGAACTTGTTCAGATAGGAACTGGGCGGACTGCTTATATTCACTCGCGCCTCGGGCCGGACTTGCCAGCCCCGGTCCATGCGACCGGCGCCAAAGCAGGTATAACCTCCGCCGTGGCACAGGCATACCCTCAAGTCGGGACACGCGTCCATCACCCCGCCAAAAACGAACGAGGCAAAGGTGACGGCCCGGTCCACCAGGTTGCCGATGGTGTTGTGCAGGTGGTAGTTGGGGTTGCGGTCCCGCACCAGCGTCTGGCCTCCCTGCTGGTGGACCAGCATTACCGCCCCCATTTCCTCGGCGGCCTGCCACAGCGGTAGAAACTCGGGGTCGTCGTAGGTCTTGCCGTTGACGTGATCGTCAATCATCGCCCCAACGAATCCCATCGTGTTGACGCACCGGTCCAGTTCCTGGATGGCCAGGTTCACGTCCTGCATCGGGATGATGGCCATTCCCTTGAACCGGTCAGGATAGTCCACCGTCATCTGGTAAACCTCGTCGTTGCACTCCCGGTGCATCGGCAGGATTACCTGGGGGTCGCGTTCGTAGTAGTAATAGAAGCTGAAAGTGGAAACCACGTGAACGTCCACCCCCAGCGAGTTCATGTCGTCAATCCGCTGTTCCGGCGTCCACGAATTTCTGGGGCCGATGCCCATTTCACCGGGCTTCACTCCGTGCCATTCCCGGCCTTCCCGCATGGCGCGGATGAAGCACTGCGGTGTCAGGTGTGCGTGTAGGTCTATA
Organism: Chloroflexota bacterium; assembly: GCA_028874675.1. Classification (GTDB taxonomy): domain Bacteria; phylum Chloroflexota; class Dehalococcoidia; order Lucifugimonadales; family UBA3495; genus Bin22. The sequence goes on along the minus strand of JAPPJA010000298.1, from coordinate 3,850 downwards.
CTGCGCAATGGTTCCTCCTGGCAAAGAAGTAACTCGCCGGCGGCTTCTCCCTGGCCATACTGAATGGCCCGGCCCTCAGCCGCGCCACTATTCGCCGGACATGCCCAGAAGTTTCTCCATGTTCTTCCACAGGATGGCCTCTTTCTCGTCCTGGGTCAGGCTTTCCAGACTCAGCACCCACGCAACCGGCCAGTCAATCTGCATGTCGAAGGGCCAGTCCGTACCGAATACAACCTTGTCTATGCCCGCCATGTCTATAAGCATTCGCAGGGCCGATTCGCTGTGCGTCAGGCAGTCATAGTAAAACCGACTCAGATAGGCGCTGGGCGGCTGAGGAATCTGGGGCAGGCGTCCCACGTCCCAGCTGCGGTCCATTCGGCCCACGCCGTAGCAGGCATAACCGCCCCCGTGAGCCAGGCAAATCTTCAGGTCGGGGCAAGCGTCCATCACCCCGCCCATAACAAACGACGCGAAGGTCACAGCTCGGTCCACCAGGTTTCCTATGGTATTTGGCAGGTGGTAGCTCCGCGTCCGGGGCGCGACCAGCGTCCCGCCTCCCTGGTGTATCAGGAACACCGCGCCCATCTGCTCAGCCGCCTTCCACAGCGGAAGAAACTCCGGCTCGTCGAAGGTCTTGCCGTTGACCTTGTCGTCAATCATCGCGCCTGCCATGCCCAACTGGTTCACGCACCGGTCCAGTTCGGCAATGGCCAGGTCCACGTTCTGCATGGGAATCTGGGCCAGGCCCTTGAAGCGGTCAGGATGATCAATGGTCATCTGGTGCACTTCGTCGTTGCACTCGCGATGCATGGCGGCAATTACCTGCGCATCCCCCCCGTAGTAGTAAAACTGGGCGCCGGTGGAAGCCACCTGCACGTCCACGCCCAGCGAGTCCATGTCCTTTATCCGCTGCTCCGGCGTCCACTCCAGCTGGGGCTCAATGTCCAGGGGTCCGGGACTCACCCCGTGCCACACCTGACCCTCTTTCATGGCCTTGATATAAGACTGGGGCGTAACGTGGGCATGTATATCTATACTTCTCACCTTTACCTCCACATTTGGTCAGTTAAACCGGCTGGGCCATTGTAGGGGAAGAGCCCAGCCAGGGCAATCAGAATTCATTGGGGGTTGGAATCCTTCCTTTCCCCGAAAAACAATCTCCCCCGGTTTGGGGGAGATTGCAATGAATATGCAAAAGGCCTGGCCTGTTCTGGCTGCTTACCGGCCCCGCATCCGGGGGTCGAACAGGTCGCGCAGGGCGTCGCCGAAGAAGGCAAATCCCATCACGGTGATAGTTATGAAGAAACCGGGGAAGGCGATAATCCACGGCGCCCTCGGCGCGTACTGGGCCGCCTGTCCGGTGAGCATCCGGCCCCACGACGGTGTCGGCTCCGAAATTCCCAGCCCCAGGTAGCTCAGCCCGGCTTCCGTCAAAATGGCCGTGCCGAACATGGACGACATGATGATCAGGAACGGCGCCACCGTATTCGGCATTATGTGCCGCATCATAGTCCTGATGTCCGACGCTCCAATCGACCGGGCCGCCATCGTGTAGTCCATTTCCCTGATGGCGATGGTGGCCGACCGGATCACGCGAACTCCCCGAGGGAGAATCGTGGCCGCAATGGCCAGGATCACGTTGGGCAGCGTGTTCCCGAACACCGCTACAATCGTCAACGCCAGAATCAGGTCCGGGAAGGACATCCACATATCCACCAGACGCTGCACGATAGCGTCAACCTTGCCCATGAAGAAGCCCGATATCAACCCGATAACGGCCCCGATTCCCGTACCCACCAGCACCGACAGGAACCCTACCAGCATAGATATCCGGGCCCCGTGCACAATCCGGGAGAAAATGTCCCGCCCAAAGTTGTCGGTGCCGAACAGATACGTAAAGTTGGGCGCCGCCAGCACATCCTCATAGTTCTGCTGCTGGTAGGCAAAAGGCGCAATCAGGTCCGCCAGCAGCGCGGTCAGCACCATTACGATCACGATTACCAGCCCCACCGTACCCAGCAGCTTGTGCCGGAAGTAGTAGAGCATGTACTTTCCCATCCCCGGTCTTCGGGGAGGTTCCGCGGCGATCAGATTCTGGCGAATCTCGTCGGCGCTGGTTGATTCATTCGGTGTAGTCATAGCTTTTCCTTCGGTGAAGCTGGTTCAGTGTCCTTTGCTGTAGCCATCGGCCGATTCCCAAACTATTCGTACCTGATTCTGGGGTCGAGCCAGGCGTACATTACGTCAACCACGAGGTTAGCCAGCAGCACCACCAGGGCGATGAACATTACGATGGCCTGCACTACCGGGTAGTCCCGGGCCGCCACGCCCTGAATGAACAGCTTTCCAACGCCGTGCAGATTGAACACCTGCTCGATGATGACCTGTCCGCTCATCAGGAACACCACTTCAAACCCCGCCAGGGTCGTCACGGGCAGAAGCGCGTTTCGCAGCACGTGCTGCCCCAGGACCTTGGACCGGTAAAGACCCTTGGCCTCGGCGGTCCGCACGTAGTCTTCCCTCAGCACTTCCAGCACCGAAGAGCGGGTCATTCTTAAAATCTCCGCCGAGCTTCTTAAGCCCACCAGGAACGCCGGCAGCAGCAACACCGAAAGGTTGCGCACCGGGTCATCCCACAGGTGGCGGTACTCAATTGGAGGCTTCCACCCCCATATCGCCACCAGGCCCGCTATTACCATCAACGCCAGCCAGAACCCCGGCATGGCTTGCAGGGTCATGCTTGAGCCTCGCAACAAGTAGTCAACCCATGTGTCCTGGCGCACGGCGGAGATGACTCCGCCCACCGTACCCAGGATCATTGCAATTGCGACAGCCAGCACCCCAAGCTCGAAACTCAGGAATATCCTGGGCGCCATCCTGTCCCACACCGGCTTCCGGTTGGTCCAGGATATCCCGAAATCGCCCTGGAAGAAGTTGCCCAGCCAGCGGGCGTACTGCTGCGGCAGCGAACCCTGCAGTCCAAGCTGCTCCCGAATCTTCTGGAACTGCTCCGAACTGGCGTCGTAGGCTTCTCCAGGCTCCCCGCCCAGCAACAGCGCTGTGGCGTAGTCGCCGGGGATGGTGTGCAGCATCACGAAAATAAAGATGGACACACCGAAGGCTGTCGGGATAAACAGCAACAATCTCTTGATCAGGTATGTTCTCATTTGCTCTACACCTCCCCGGTGCCGACTGTGAAACTGTTTTGGAGTGTCTTGGAACGCCGGGGTTTTCCTGTGCGGTAATTTACGATGGTCTTCCGCCTATGGTTTCACGAAATTATATTCGATACCTAAGCATTTTCAAGGGGTATTGACGAAAAATCAGAATAATTCCCCAATTTCGACAGTTGTAAAATCTGTCTATTACGATATTCGATAAATGCTGAGGGCCAAATATTCCTTCCTGGGGCCTACAGGTTCTAAAAGTGGGCCACCCACCGGAGCGGTGGGCGGCCCAACCTGTTATTGATCCTTATCCGATTTTAGCGGTTTGGTGAAGCCGCTTAGGCTCCCCCGGGTACGCCGGAGATCTGACCGGCGTTGTCCGAGTTGTCCATGTCCGCCGGGTCAATCCACAGGTGCATGAACTTGAGGAAAGATCCGTTGGGGGCCGGGAAGTGGGAGTACCCATTAACTTCCGGCCAGAAGGACACGGCTTCCTGCTCCCAGTAAACCGGGAAGGAACTGTACTGGTTCATCGCAGCCAGCTCGATTTGGTGAGCCAGGTCGAGCCTCGCAGTCGGGTCCAGCTCGGTCTGGGCCTGGTCCAGCAACGCCACGATGCTCTCATCGCAGTTCGTCGCGGGCGGCGTCCAGTCATTGCCCTCGGAGTCGCAGCGCAGGTAGGC
>JAPPJA010000253.1 GCA_028874675.1 Chloroflexota bacterium | reverse complement strand
GTTCCCTGGTGTCTCCGGTAAGGGAGAAGAAGGACTGGAAGAAGGATTCGGGTATGTTTCCGACCTCCTCGGGGAAGCGGTGGCTGCCGGGGCAGGTCCGCCCGTCCCGGAAGACGTTGAACGCTGGAGCGCGGTAGAGCTGCTGTCCCGTGTTCGCGGGCCGTTCCAGGGCGGCATAGACCCAGGGCGCCCGGCCGGGCGAGCAGACGAAGACCAGCCCCGGCATTGGAATCCTGAGACGGGCGGGAGGCTGGAACGCCTCCCGTTGCAGGGCCACCGGCCAGACCTGGGCCGGCCGCCACAGGGCCACCACCTGGCCGGTCTCCCCCTGGCTCCACCAGAGGGCGTTTTCGGGCAAGAGGCCCGAGGCGAAGCCCAGGTGCCGGGTGAACACGTTGGCGATCTCATCGGCCGAGACGGTCCTGACCCAGGTGCGCTCGCCCTCGAAGCCCCGCAGCAGGACGGTTTCCTGGTAGACCTCAAGCTGAACCTGAAGGGTGTCCCGGGGCACATCGTCCCGGACCGGCAGGGACCACTCGGTCCGGTGCGTGTCATCGGTCGTCATCATCGGTTTCCTCCTTTTCTTGAATGGGCAGCCGGGGCAGGGTGAAGTCCAGCAGTTCGGCGAAGCGGCCGGGCAGGTCCTGCTCCAGCCAGTCGGCCAGCGTAGTCACCGAGTCGATGAGCCGGTCGGCGTTGCGCCATTCCTCGGTGCCTTCCTGGATGATTTCGTCCTCCCAGGGGTCGCAGAAGCCTTCGTACTCGCCGTCCTCGTAACTGTGGTCGAGAAAGAAATTGCCGGTCTCGGAACGAACCCAGGCGGCGGCCTGGGCCGCGCCCTGGTACCCGGTTTCCTCGACGGCGTGGGTGAGAGCTTCGAGGGGTATGCCGCCTCGCGGAATCCGCTCCAGCGTTTCCTGGGGGATGCGCTGGGCGGCGCACTCCAGCCAGGCGGTGCGCAAACCGCCGGGTTCGTCGTAGTAGGCGTCGGGGGGTTGGGCCAAGAGCGCCAGGGCCGAGATGCCGTCGCGGTAGCCGTCCCACATCTCGTGCAGGCCGTCGTAGCCGAAGCCCATCAGCGAGAAGGGGATGCCCCGGCGCAGCCAGGTGAAGGGCGGGTCCTCCCCCTCGTCGGCGAAGAACTCGATGAAGGGGGCATACAGGGGGAAGTGGCGTTCCTGGAACAGCCGGGCGAAGTTTTCCAGCTTGGCGCCCACGTCCGGGACGGCCAGCGCCGCCTCCGCCTCCTCGGGGAAGAGGCGGCGCACCAGCGCCGTGAACCAGGCGTAGTCCTCGGCGCAGCCCAGCCGGGCGACCAGCTCTTGCAGCGACGGCGGACGCCGCAGGAGCAGCCCGGCCAGGTCGCTCAGAAGCGGCGGGGCCGCAGTTGCCATTTCATCGCTCCCAGGAGCCGCCGGGTGGCGGCAGCGTAGTCCTGGGCCTGGGTGCAGGCCAGTTCCACCTCGGCCTGCCGGGCCGCCGCCCCGTCCAGGTCCAGGTTGCCGTCGGGAAGGGTGAGCTCCGCCGTGAGCTCGATGATTCGGAGGTCCGCCGGCGGGGTTGCCGCCAGCAGACCGGCCAGGGTGCGGTTGTCCATCTTTGTGCCTCCCTAGCTGTGGGCGATGGTGCAGGCGCCCTTGGTGCCCACCCGCCGCTGGAACTCGAAGATGGTGTCCTCGCCGCGAGCGGTCTCCTTCACCGAGGCGTTGGCGATTTCGCCGTAGAAGTCGGCCAACACCGACTTCACCTGCTCGACGCTCATTTCGGGGTCCGGGTCAGGGAACTCGCGGTCGTCATAGACAAAGATGCGTGCCATGATTTTTCTCCTTGCGTTGGTTGTCGTTTTGGTTAGCTTGGGGCGGCGTCCCGTTGAGGAAGGCCGTTATGCGAAGAGGGGACGCCGCCGATAGAGTGGCGTCCCCTTTCGTCGGTTGCTGATTGGCGGTTGCGGTCTAGCGTCCCGCGCCCACCGGTTCCTTCTCCCGTTCCTGTTCCTGGTCCAGCGCCCACTGGAACAGGGAGGCGGAAGCGGTTTTCGGCTTGCCGTTCCGTCCGCTGGGCCGGTCCGGTTCGGCGGACAGGAACTCGGCCCAGGAGAACAGCGACTGCTGCCCTTCGGCGGGTTCCTCGGCGTGGTGTCCGTTGCCGTTGCCGCTGGTCCCGTCTCCGGTAGAGAGCAGGCTGTGGTGACCGTTCCCGTTGCCGTTGGCGTGTTGATCGTTACCCAGGACCAACTCCACCGTCGGACCCAGAGCGTCGTGATGCCCATTCCCTTTGACGTGGACTTCCACCGCCACCGGCTCAAGCTCCGGCTCGGCTGCCACCGCCTGCCAGCCATCATCCACCAGCAACTCCTCGGCGACAGCCTCGGCGTCCCGGGCCTGGGCGAAGACCGCTTCCAGGGTCTCGGTGTCCTCCTGGGCGTCCCCGCTGACCACCTGCCGGGCCAGGGCCATCATCAGGTCGTCCCCGTCGTCGCCGTAGGCGGCCAGCCCGTCTTCGGGCAATTCGCCCTCCACCGCCAGGGACGATTGCAGCTTCTTGGCCACCAGCTTGAGCGCGTCGGCCTGCAAGGTCCCCCGGTAGGCCATGTAGATCACCTTCACCGGATGCCGCTGGCCGATACGCCAGGAGCGCCGCGACGCCTGGCGCATGGTGTACACGCTGTAATCGGCTCCGGTCCTGCAATCGATAGAAAATCCTCAGTCGGGATGGCCAGGGTCAGGTTGACCCGGTTGTCTTTGTCAATGGTGGCCCCGTCCAGAAGTAGCCGCAGCACCTCCCGGCGTTCTTCCTGGGGCAGGTCGTCCAGCCCATTTCCGATGCGCTCGGCCCATTCCACCACCCGCTCCGCCTGCTGCCGCCTCTCTACCTGGGCCGACTCCCTTGCGCGGTAGTCGTTGAGTTTCTCCCTTAGCGTCTCCAGCCTTTCGGTAATGAACCTGCGCTGGTGGTCTAGCTGGGTCTCGGTGATCTTCCCCGACACGTACAAACGAATGGCCCGGTCCTCCTCTAACTGCACCTTTTGCAGGTCCCGCTCGATCTTGGCGATCTCCTCGTTCAGACCACCGCCCTCCACCTCGGAATTGAGAGCTTCGATGCCGGCCACGATCAGGTCCGGGTTCTCCAGCATCTTCTTGACCTGGCCCCAAACCAGTGCTTCAAGCCGTTCCGCTCTGATATAGCTGTGCTCCCGGCACTTCACGCCAATGTTGAGTTTTCCGTAACAACGGTAGTAGCGGTGGGGCGGGTCCAGTTCGTACCGGTAGGACTTGCCGTCGCGCTTGACCGTCTGGCGTCTGTTTGCCTGGCAGCCCATGATGTAACCGCACTCGGCGCAGCGGACCAGATGCTGCAAGAGATAGAAGATCTTGGTGTTGCGGCCCGATCTTGTCAGCCGTTGCTTCTTGGCCTGCTGCGCCTGCTCCCAGAGGTCCTCGTCAACGACGGGAGGAAAGGGAACCCTGACCCACTCGTCTTCGGGCCGGTCGTATCTCTTCATCCCGTTCTCGGTGGCGACGTGGCGTTCCTTGCCGAACCACCAGGTGCCCCGGTAGGCTTCGGTTCCCAGGATGCGGGTGACCGTCCGGTCGTACCAGCGCCCGACGTTGTGGGGTGTGGGTACCCCCTCGGCGGTCAGTTGCCTGGCGATGGCGGGAGCGCCCATTCCTTCGCGGACGTACATGTGGAAGACACGGCGGATGATTTCCACGTCTTCATCAACCACCTCCGGCCTGCGGCCCTCGCCAAGGCGGTAGCCGAAGGGGACGTTGTTGACCGGAATGCGGCCCTGCTTGGCCGAGCCGCGCTTGCCCATGGTTACCCTCTCCCGGAAGTTGTCCAGCTCGATCTTGCCGATGGCCGCCATGAGGCCGAAGGTCTTCATGTCGATGGCGTCCATGACGGCCTCCAGTTCTATCTGGTACGCCTCAATGACCTCCATCAGGGCGGCGGCGGGGTACATGCCCCGGCTGAGGCGGTCCGACTTCCAGCAGACGATGGTGTCGAAACGTCCCTTCCTGGCGTCGGCCAGCATCCGCTGGAACTCCGGGCGGTTCTTGGACCAGCCTCTCCCGACCTCCTGGTAGCGGGCGGTGATGGTCAGCCCCCGGCGTTCGCAGTGGGCCTCCATGTCGGAAATCTGCTCCGATATGGAGGTCTTGTCCTCGGTGTCCTGGCTCTTGTCCGAGACACGGGCGTAGATGGCCGCTCTCTTGCTGTTGACCTGCTGCTGATTCGACTTTCTCGCCACGATTCCCTCCTTTAATTTCGGGAGAAATGAAAAAAGACCCGCCCCCTGCCGGGGACGGGTCTGCAAGTAGTAAAATACCACCGCATCACCTGTCTTCAGCAGGTGGCGCCATGGCCCGGGGTGTTACCAGCACCGCCGGGCCAACTTGTTAGCTCATGATACGCCTATCGGCAGGCGGGCGTCAAAGCGTCTCCGTCACCTCCATCAGGGGTTCCATATGCTTGCAGCGTATGAACATCCTGAATCACCGCTACAGGTTCAGAATAGAAGACAGCGAGGGTAGCGGTTCAGCGGACAATCCCCCGACCGGAAAGAACCTGTCCCCCTTGTGGTTTCCCCTGGCCTCGTGGTCGGAGACATAAGTGTCGCCGACGCCCTCTCGCCAGTCCCAAGCGATGATGTTGTTCGGGTATAGGACGGCGCTTTCCATTTCATCCAGTTGCTCCAACAGCACACCAAGATCGACGGGGAAAGGCCTCCCCTCCGAAAGCGAAAGTTCCCAGACGCAGTGAGCCAGATACCTGAATGTCATCACCACGGCTAGGAACTCGCTCTTGGCGATGGACCTATCCCCCACGATGAACGATTGCACGCGCTTTTCCGGTTCCCAGACCCATCTGCCGTATGGTTCGGGCATCTCCACGTGGCGTAATTGGGGAGCCTCATCCATTTCCCTCATTTGCTCCATGACGCCTTGGCACTCAGGACAATCCTCGTTGAGTTGGCCCCATATGGGAGCGTCGTCAGGGAATACGCCGTCCCACCCTCCCATGATCGCGAAGCTGCACTCATTGCAGAACGGGACCTCCGCACAGCCGCCGCCCTGCCTGTGAGTGGATAAATAACTGATGGAGTATCCGCCGTCTGACAACCCAAAGGACTTGTCGCAACGGGCGCAACGCACCTCCCCTGCGGCGACGGCTTGACGCCGGTCCTCGGCCTCATTCCAAAACTCCTCAAACTCCCGCGTTTTCCGTTGAGGACTTCGGAAATCCTCCCTGATGCCGATTACCTGCTTTTCGGAAGGCAGTTTCCTCAGGTGTTCCCAAATGTCATGGAACCGCTGCCGCCTCTTCTGCCGACAGTTGCGGGGTGCGATGTGGGCCTTGAAAACGGAGCTATCGGCGGGCCTTTGACCACCATCCAGTTGAAAAATGTCTATCCCGTGGGCGGCGCAATAGGCCAGTTTCTGAATCGATGGAGGGGAGGCGTCGGTAAACTCCAACCAGACGGGCGGTTTGTCGCCCCTTTCCAGGGTGAGGTCCGGCTGATAGTTGCCCGCGGGATATTCGCGGCGTACGGCTGTAACATCGGTCAGAATGTTCTCGAAGAATCCACCGGCCTCGCATTGCCCGCAACACTCCCGGAACAGCAACCAGAATCCCTTTTGCCGCTTGCGAAAGTTCTCCAGCTTGTTGGCGAACATGGCCACATTTGACCAGTGCGAGAGACCCGCAGGGTGTTCTCGGGTACCCATGTTCATTTGCATTGCCTCTCAATTTCTCCCGGGACAGGGGATTCAATTGCGCTACCAACAGACTCAACTCCGTCAGGGTTAGCGAACTCTGTTCAACCCTTTCTTGCCGCACACCATTCGCAGAGCTGATCGGGGCGTGCCCGGGTGCATCGGCATCTCCTCTGGATGTTGTTGCCCTGGGGACAATCGGGGTAGATGTGATACCTGTTGTCTGATTCGTGGAGCACGGAGTGATACTGGTCTACCATGCTCATTTCATCTACCTTGTTGCAGGCTGAGGCTCAAGCCAAATTTCCAGCGCGTCCTTGCATTCCAGGAGAAGGGTTCCAATTTCTCTGGCCACGAAATCGAAGTAGTTCCCGTCAGGCTCCCTTGTGAAGTTTTCGTGACTTTTCAGGAAATGGCCCCTGGCGATGGTTACGTGCAAAAGAGGGAAAACGTTCAACGCTCGTGGATTGAATTCTTCAACGGCTTGTCTGAACTCCTCGCCTAACCTTGCAGTCGTCCAATAGCCGAAACTTCTCCCTGGTTCCCTTTCCAGGCTTCTCCTCGCGAACTCAAATGCAAAAGCGCCGAATGTGAACACCAGCGTCGGCGTGTATGTCC